>JALOPC010000131.1 GCA_025454095.1 Syntrophales bacterium
CCCGAGGAGATCCCCCTCGACATTCTCTACGAGGACGATGCGATCCTGGTCGTCGACAAGCCCGCGGGGATGGTCGTCCATCCCGCCGCAGGGAATACCCGGGGCACGCTGGTCAATGCGCTGCAGTTCCATTGCAGGGACCTCTCGGGGGTGGGCGGCGTGATGCGGCCCGGCATCGTGCACCGGCTCGACAAGGGGACCTCGGGCCTCATGGTGGTTGCCAAGTCCGACGAGGCGCACCGGCATCTTGCAGAGCAGTTCAAGAAACGGCAGGTCTCCAAGCTCTACACGGCACTGGTCCACGGCAGCCCGAAACAGGACGAGGGGGCCGTCGACGCGGCCGTGGGGCGGCACCCCGTGGAGCGAAAGAAGATGTCCACGGCAAGCCGACGGGGAAAGCCGGCCCTCACGCGCTGGAGGGTCCTGGAGCGGTACGGCGCCTTCACCCTGCTGGAGGCGAAGATCGAGACGGGGCGGACGCACCAGATCCGTGTCCACCTGGGCTCCCTGGGACATCCCGTCGCGGGCGACAGCGTCTACGGCGGCTCGAAGCGGGTCATCGAGCCCCCCGCGCTGCGGACCGTGCTCAAAAGACTCGCCCGGCAGGCCCTGCACGCGAGCCGGCTGTCCTTCAGCCACCCCGTCACGGGACGGGAGATGACCTTCGAATCGCCCCTGCCCGCGGACATTACGGAGGTAATCCGGTATCTACGGGAGCACGCAACTAAGTGACCGGTGACCGGTGAAAAAGCGGTCCGAGTTTTCTTTTCTTCACCCGAAACCCTAGACCCGATACCCGATACCCTGTTTCTGTCATGCTCAAGCTTGCCCAGCGCGGTCCCGTTCAATATCTCGAATCGGAAGAATTTTTAACGGTTCCGTCGATTTTGCACGGGTTTTGCACTCGCATCGGGGGTGTGAGCGGCGGCCCCTATGCCACCCTCAACGTCAGCCCCCGGGAGGGAGACCCCCCGGAGAAAGTCCGCGAGAACTGGCAGCGGCTTGCCTCTGCCTTCGCAATACCCCGCGAGCGGTTCTTTGTCGTCAGCCAGGTTCACGGTGAAGAGTTTCTGGTCATTGAGGATGCGGTTTCCTGCCATTCCCTCGAGAACCGGCAGGTCGACGCGATCGTGACGGACCAGCCCGGAGTGGCCATCGGGATCAAGACGGCCGACTGCGCGCCGGTGCTTCTCTTCGACAGAACGAAGCACGTCATCGCCGCCGTCCACGCCGGGTGGCGGGGAACGGCCCTCGGCATCGCGGCAAAGGCGGTCCGGGTGATGGGGCAGCGGTACTCCTCGCGCCCCGAAGACCTCTCGGCCGTGATCGGCCCCTCCATCGGCCCCTGCTGCTACGAGGTTGACGGGCCGGTCTTCAAGGCCCTGTCCGAACGGGGCGGATCGGACCGGGTGTTCCGGCCAGGGGGCAGGGAAGGGCGCTGGATGCTCGATCTGCCGCTGGCCAACCGGATCCAGCTCGAAAGGGCGGGCATGCAGCCAGAGCGGATTTTCACCTCCGGTTTCTGCACCTGCTGCAGGCCGGACCTCTTCTTTTCGCACCGCCGCGACGGGGCGAAAACGGGGCGGCATCTGAATTTCATCCTGCTAGCGCGGGGGAAATAGCGCTTGACAAGGGGGGAAGGCTTGGTGTACATACCGGCCATCTCAAAGAGGCTTTTGCAAGTCCTTCCCTTGAGTAACCCAGCTGTTCGACGCACTACCCGTTGAATTAATCCCGAGATACGAAGAGTAACTCACCCACATTCATGCGTGCCGGTACACTGAGGAAGGGTCATCCCTGCTCCCGCCGCCCTGCGGCGACCGGGGAGTGATTTCGGCGCGCGACAGCATCAAGGAAGATCATCATGAACATCGTTGAAATCAAGAGGAAGCCGATCAATGAACTGACGGTCCTGGCCAAGGAACTCAACGTGCCCGGCGCAAGCGGCATGCGCCGACAGGACCTCATCTTCTCTATCTTACAAACCCAGGCCGAAAAAAACGGGGCCATTTACGGCGAGGGCGTCCTGGAGACGCTGCCCGACGGGTTCGGCTTCCTGCGGGCCGTGGATTACAACTACCTGCCGGGGCCCGACGACATCTACGTCTCGCCCTCGCAGATCCGCCGCTTCAGCCTGCGGACGGGCGACACCGTCTCCGGCGAGGTCCGGCCCCCCAAGGAGGGGGAGAAGTACTTCGCCCTCCTGAAAGTCGACACCGTCAACTTCGAGGGCACCGAGCAGGCCCGGGACAAGATCCTCTTCGACAACCTCACCCCGCTGTACCCCGATGAAAAGCTCAAGCTCGAAAGCGACCCGGAGAACTTCTCCACGCGGGTCATGGACATCTTCGTCCCCATCGGCAAGGGCCAGCGCGCCCTGGTCGTCTCCCCGCCGCGGGCCGGCAAGACGGTCCTTCTTAAAGATATTGCTCACAGCATCGCCGCCAACCACCCCGAGGTGACGCTCATGGTGCTGCTCATCGACGAGCGCCCCGAGGAAGTGACGGACATGGAGCGCAGCGTCAAGGGCGAGGTCATCTCGTCGACCTTCGACGAGCCGGCGACCCGCCACGTGCAGGTGGCCGAGATGGTCATCGAGAAGGCCAAGCGCCTCGTTGAGCACCGCAAGGACGTCGTCATCCTGCTCGACAGCATCACGCGGCTCGCCCGCGCCTACAACACCGTCGTCCCGCCGAGCGGCAAGGTCCTCTCGGGCGGTGTCGACTCCAACGCCCTGCACAAGCCCAAGCGCTTCTTCGGAGCCGCGCGCAACATCGAGCACGGCGGCAGCCTCACCATCATTGCCACGGCCCTCATCGACACGGGAAGCCGGATGGACGAGGTCATCTTCGAAGAGTTCAAGGGCACGGGCAACATGGAGATCATCCTGGACCGTCGGATCGCCGACCGGAGGGTCTTCCCGGCCTTCGACCTGATCCGCTCCGGCACCCGCAAGGAAGAGCTCCTGACCCCGAAGGAGATCCTGAACCGCGTCTGGATCCTGCGCCGCCTGCTGCAGGAGATGAACCCCGTGGACGCCATCGAGTTCATCATCGACAAGATGCGCAAGACGCAGACGAACAAGGATTTTTTTGACTTGATGAGCCAGTAGCCGCAGGACGGCTGGGGTATCGGGTCTTGGGTATCGGGGCTGGGGAATAAGAATTTTTAAAATCCCGATGCCTGAGTCCGGAGGCCCCTTATTTTTTGCTTGAAATTGTTGGAAAAATGACTATACTCTCCAGCTTCACACGCCGGTCCGGTCGGAAATCGGGCCCACGGCAAGGAGGATAGGAAGGCATTATGAAAGAAGGCATCCACCCCGACTACAAAGAGACGACCATCTCCTGTGTCTGCGGCAACGTCATCAAGACCCGCTCGACCCGGAAGGACATCAAGATCGAAATCTGCTCCAAATGTCATCCCTTCATGACGGGCAAGCAGAAGATCATCGACACGGCCGGCCGCGTCGACCGGTTCAAGAAGAGGTACGCCGCCCAGGAAGCTGTGAAAGACGCTGCCAAGGAAGAACAGGCGAAGTAGGGACTGCGCAACGCCCCGTTGCCGATGCGCAGCGGGGCGGAGCTGTCTTCCGGGCCCGAGTCCAGGCGCCATGACCGCTATGCCCCATCCGGTGTTTTCCCCTCTCCCGAGGTGCCACTTCCTCTAGGGCACTGACAGCGCACATCCGCGTTATGGCCGCCTGCAGGGCGGCATCCCCTTCACCGTCCAATACCGCAAAAGGTCACGAAACGACATGTTTCAGCGTATCAAGGACATCGAAAAGCGATACGAGGAACTCGAGAGGCTTCTGAGCGATCCCGCCGTGATTGCCAACCGTGCCGAGTACCAGAAGCTGGCCAAGGAGCACGCCGACCTGACGCCCCTCATCGAAACCTTCCGGGACTACGAGAATGCGGGCCGCCAGCTCGACGAGGCCCAGCAGATGCTGCGGGAAGGGGACGAAGAATTCCGGGAACTGGCCAAGGAGGAAATCCCCCCGCTCAAGGAAAGGATCGAGGAACTCGAGGCGCGCCTCACGATCCTGCTGCTGCCGAAAGACCCCAACGACGAGAAGAACGTCATCCTGGAAATCAGGGCGGGCACCGGCGGCGACGAGGCGGGGCTCTTTGCCGCCGACCTGTTCCGCATGTACGCCCGGTTTGCCGAGATGTCGGGCTGGCGCGTGGAGGTCCTCAGTTCGAGCGCGGCGTCGGGCATGGGCGGCTTCAAGGAAGTCATCGCCATGATCGAAGGCCGCGGCGCCTACAGCCGCCTCAAATACGAAAGCGGCGTCCACCGGGTCCAGCGCGTGCCCGTCACGGAAGCCCAGGGCCGGATCCACACCTCGGCCGTCACGGTGGCCGTGCTGCCCGAGGCCGAAGAGGTGGAGGTCCAGATCGACCCCAACGAGATCCGGGTGGACGTTTTCCGCTCGGGCGGCCACGGAGGCCAGAGCGTCAACACGACGGACTCGGCCGTGCGGGTGACCCACATCCCCACGGGCCTCGTCGTGAGCTGCCAGGACGAGAAGTCCCAGCTCAAGAACAAGAACAAGGCCATGAAGGTCCTGCGGGCAAGGCTCCTGGACAAGATGCAGGCCGAGAGCGCCGCCCAGATGTCCGAGGCGCGGCGCAAGCAGGTGGGCTCCGGCGACCGAAGCGAGCGGATCCGTACCTACAACTTCCCCCAGGGCCGCCTGACGGACCACCGCATCGGGCTCACCCTGTACAACCTCCAGGCCATCCTGGACGGGGACATCCAGCCGGTGATCGACGCGCTCGCGACCCACTACCAGACGGAGGAGCTGAAGAAAACGGCAGCATAATAATCCCCCTCAATCCCCCTTCATGAAAGGGGGAGGATTCCCTTCTTCAATAAAGGAGGGCCAGGGAGGGTTTTAAAACTGTACAATCGGCTCATCTCCTCGAAAGGATCAGGGAATGTCAGGCGAAGGCAAGCGCACCATCTCCCGGATTCTCTCCCGCCTCACCGAGGTCTTCGAGAGGGCGGGTATCGAGACCCCCCGCCTCGATGCCGAGGTCCTGCTGGGCTTCTGCCTGGGCAAGGATCGCGCCGAGCTGTACCGGGACCTTTCCACGGAACTGGAGAATGACCGGATTCTCCGGATTCTGGAGATGGCGGGCCGGCGCAAACGGCGAGAGCCCATGGCCTACATCCGGGGGTTTCGCGAGTTCTGGTCCCTCGAGTTCACCGTGAC
>JALOPC010000132.1 GCA_025454095.1 Syntrophales bacterium
GTAACAGCCTTGACAACCTCTTGTGTCATTGCCAGAAAAAAAGGTGGCCACGGAAGGGAAAGCCGTCTATAATCGCCGCAAATTTACGGAAGGGGGAATGACATGAGCAGCTACCAGGGAAGCGACATTTTTCAATTCGCCATCCGCATGGAAGAGAACGGCGAGAAATTCTATAATTACGCGGCCTCCATCGCCAAGGACCCGAAGGTCCACGGGATATTCACCAAGCTTGCCTCCGAGGAGGTCAAGCACAGGAAGCTCTTTGCCGACATGTTCTCCAAGATCGACACGATCATGCCGAAGGAAAGCTACCCCGGCGAGTACATGGCCTATCTGCAGGGCAGCATTGACGGGAAAGTCTTTTCGACGTCAGCCTCCAAGGAACTGGCCGACATCAAGGACGTTATCGCGGCGCTGGACTTTGCCATCGCGCGCGAACTCGACTCCGTACTCTACTACTCGGAGATGAAGAAATACGTGACGGCTACCGCCCAGGGCCTGCTCGAGCAGGTCATCGACGAGGAGCGCAAGCACGTCGTCATCCTTTCCGAGATCAAGAAGAATCTGTAAGGGTCTCGCCGAAGGGCTTGTGAAGGGGCCTGACGGCGGCCTGGTGCCCCCATCCGTCAATCCCGGGATTCAAGGGGTGGCGGATGAGGGACGATACTATCAGGGGGATCGTTTTCCGGAAGAACGCTGGGATGCATGGCCATCCGGAAAATCCCGGCCCGCGGGGAGAAACATGAAAAAATTCAGCGGCGTCATCGCTGCGGCTGTCCGGGAGGGGGTTTCGGACATCCACATCACCGGCGCGCACCCGGTGGTGTTTCGCAAGAACGGGCAGATCCAGCAGGACCGCTCCATCAAGTGGACCCATGCCGAGGTGGACGCACTGGTGAGGAAGCTGCTCACGCCTCGCCAGATCCAGATCCTGCGCAGGGAATGGTCCGTCGACCTTGCCGTCACGATTCAGCACGTGCGCCTGCGGCTCAATGTCTTCAGCGCAACGCGCGGGCTGAGCATGGCCATCCGGCTGCTGCCGGGCGTCATCCCCACGATCCAGCGCCTGAACCTCCACCCGTCGCTGCAGCAGATCGCCGAGTTGCGGTCGGGCCTCATTCTCATCTGCGGAGCCACGGGAACGGGCAAATCGACGACCATTGCCGCCGTCATCGACGAGATCAACCGCAACCGGGCCGCCCACATCGTGACCCTCGAGGACCCCATCGAATACCGGTTCACCTCGAAGCAGTCCTTCGTGGAACAGCGGGAACTCGGCACGCACATGCCCTCCTTCGAAAAAGGACTGACGGATGTCCTCCGGGAAGACCCCGACGTGATCGTCGTCGGGGAATTGCGGGAGCCGGAGGTCATGCGTCTCACCCTCAACGCCGCCGAGTCGGGCCATCTTGTGATCGCCTCGCTGCACGCCACCAACGCGGAGGACGCCCTGTATCGGCTGTTCAATTCCTTCCCCATGGAAGCCCAGGAGGAAATCCGTTTCCAGGTCGCATCGACGCTCTCCTGGATCGTGGTGCAGCAGCTCATTTTCCACGAACGGCACGGGTTCCGGGTACCCCTGCTCTCCATCCTGCGAGGCAACAACTCCGTGCGCGGCATGATCCGGGAGAACAAGCTTCCGCAGATCGAAAGCGCCATCCAGATCGGGAAGGGCGACGGCATGTTCTCGATGGAGAGATATCTCAAGGAGTATCTGAGCACCAAGGATTCCTTCTACCCCCCGACGGAGAATTTCAAGCCCTCAGAGGAAGTGTCCCGCGAGGTGGTCTATCACTCCCCCCTGCTCGAGGGGGACCCGGAGCCGGCATCCCCGAAACCGAAGAAAGTGCCTGCCGAGGACAAATCGGTTATTTTCCTCCACGCCGAGGAAGGGGCCGAGAAGCACTTCATGATCGATGAAAAGGCCACCGTCGACGAGCTGATCGCGCAGATCAGGGACTCGGGAAAGTTCAAAGAGTAAATCTACAATATTTGATGCATCGGTTGCACCTCTCCGACAGCCTGCCGAATTTTTGACTCCATGCCGAATCGGCCTCCCGCAGTAAAATACTGCAACCAATTGATATCAATAGGTTTATATTTGCCATCCCCCGCCCATCGTGGCATGCTTCGTGCTAATAATGACTCCGCCGGAACCATGCGCTGTTAATCCTTTTCACGATGGGCACCTTCCAGCGGATTCCACATCGCTGATTCCACACGGATCCGGGGGGGATAAAAAAGGATGAATAAGTTCAGCAAGGTCATTGTGACAGCCGTTCAGGAAGGCTGTTCCGATGTGCACATTACCGGGGGGCATCCGGTCGTCTACCGCAAGAACGGCCAGATTCATTTCGACACCTCCGGACGCTGGACACACGGTGAAATCGACGGGATCGTCAAGAAGATCCTTACGGTCAGGCAGTTGCAGACCCTGCGGAACCGCTGGTCCGTGGACATGGCCATGACCATCCGCAATATCCGGATCCGCGTCAACGTCTTCAACACGACGCGCGGTCTCAGCATCGCCATCCGTCTTCTCCCCGGGACCGTGCCGACCCTCGAAAAGCTCAACCTGCACCCCTCGCTGAAACAGATCGCCGAGCTTCGCGCCGGCCTTGTCCTTATCTGCGGCGCCACCGGCTCCGGCAAGTCGACCACGATCGCCGCCCTTGTCGACGAGATCAATCGAAACCGGGCCGCGCACATCGTGACCCTCGAAGACCCCGTCGAATACCGTTACGTCTCGCGGAAATCCTTCATCGAGCAGCGCGAACTGGGCGCCCACATGCCGTCCTTCGAGCAGGGCCTCGTCGACGTGCTGAGGGAGGACCCCGACGTGATCGTCGTGGGGGAGTTGAGGGACCCGGAAGTCATGCGGCTCACGCTCAATGCCGCCGAATCGGGACACCTGGTCATCGCGACCCTCCATGCCACCCACTCGGAAGACGCCCTGTACCGTCTGTGCAATTCCTTCCCCCTGGAGGCGCAGGAGGAAATCCGTCACCAGGTCGCTTCCACGCTGCAGTGGCTCGTGGTCCAGCATCTTGTCGTCAAGGACGACATCGGCTTCCGCGTGCCCGTCCTTTCCATCCTGCGGGGCAACCAGTCCGTCAAGGGGATCCTCCGGGAGAACAAATTCCCCCAGATCGAAAGCGCCATCCAGATGGGCAAGAACGACGGCATGTTCACGACCGAGCGCTACGCGCGGGAATATCTGACCAAGGTCAGCACCTTTGCATCCCCCCAGGATATCTTCAAACCCTCGGCGGAATCCACCCAGGAAGAGGTGTACCACTCGCCTCTGGTCGAAGGGGAACCCGCAGCGCCGCGCCCCGTGGCATCGCCGCGCAAGCCGGAACAGGCACGCAGCGGCTCCGCTTACGGCTCGCAGGCATACCTGGATTTCAGTGCGGGGATCGGCAACGGGAGTCAGGACCTGCGAAACGGCATCAACCACGAGGCGGCCCGCAGGCAGGCGCAGCCGACGGCGCCTGGCGGAGGCAACGGGGAAAAGGCCCCTTCGGCCCTGTCCCGGGACGGCGCCTTCGACCACCTGTACAGTCAAGCCATCGACGACGGTGAAAAAGGCGGGTCCCATCTGATCATTGACGAGACGGCATCCATCGACGAGTTGATTGCGCAGATATCCAACTTCGGACGGCCCAAGGCATAAAAAACGGTCTATTCGGTCCATCCGGTCTTTCCGGTCTTGTATGTTTACTTCAGTCTTTTCAGTCTTTCAAAATCCGTTTTGGTTCGGTAATAGATCTTTCATGGTTTGAGCCCGGCGTGGCAGACCGCTCTGGTCTGGGGCCTTGAGCCCGTTGGATAGCCTGGGTCGCCACGCCGTATCTCCCCAAACCCGAACAGTTGTCAGAGACCGCTTGGATCTCGCATCACCGCAAGAAAGGGTAAAAGGAGCATTCCCATGAAAGAACCAGAGCGCTTCGTCGGCATCGATATCTCCAAAGAAGAGCTGGTGGTCGCTGTGCGTCCCACCGCAGAGCTTCAGAGCTTCCCCAACACCGAAGAGGGACTGGCAACCCTGGTTGGGTTCCTTCAACCGCTGGATGCCCACTCCATCGTCCTGGAGGCCACCGGCGGCTTTGCCCGGGCTGCGGTCAACGCCCTGGCCCTGGCGGCCCTGCCCGTTGTGGTCGTCAACCCCCGGCAGATCCGCGACTTTGCCCGCTCCGTGGGGCTGCTGGCCAAAACCGACGCCATCGATGCCCGGATCATCGCGCGCTTCGCCGAGGCCGTCCGCCCCGAGCTGCGGCCCCTCAAGGACCTAGAGACCCAGAAGCTCGAGGACCTCAACAACCGCCGACGCCAGATCGTCGAGATGATCTCGGCCGAGAAAAACCGCCTCGGAATGGCCCCGCCGTGGTCCCAGAAGGACATCCGGAGCCACATCGCCTGGCTCGAGAAGCGTCTCAAACGGATTAACGACGATATCGATGACCTCATCAAGCAAAGCCCCATCTGGCGCCAGAAGGAAAAGATCCTCACGAGCGTCCTGGGCGTCGGGCCCGTGGTGACCACGACCCTGCTGTGCGGCTTGCCCGAGTTGGGCAGCCTCAGCGCCCGCAAGCTCTCTGCCCTCGTCGGGGTGGCTCCCTTCAACCGCGACAGCGGGCAATCCCGCGGGAGGCGTTCCTGCTGGGGAGGCCGAGCTCACGTCCGGGCGGCCCTCTACATGGCGGCGCTCACCGCCAGTCGCTGCAACCCCGTGATCCGGGAGTTTTACCTGAAGCTGCGCCTGGCTGGAAAGCCGGCCAAGGTGGCTCTCGTGGCCTGCATGCGCAAGCTCCTGGTCATCCTCAATGCCATGGTAAAGAACAACACCTGCTGGCGGCAGGCCTAAAATCTAGTTGAAAAGGAACACAGTTGCTATCCTGTCTGTCCGGTCTATCCCGTCCGTTCCGTCTATTCGGTCTGGAAGAAGGGGTATCGGGTATAGGGTCTTGGGTATCGGGGAGGAAGCAGATTGTGTTTTTCTAAAAATTCTTCCGTACCTTCGGCACCCATACCCTATCCCCGAGACCCTATACCCTGATCCCTGTCACTTGCACCACGACCTGCCGTTTCCTCGGCCGGTTGTCGAAGTCGCAGAGGATCACCTGCTGCCAGGTTCCCAGCACGGGCCGTCCCTCGATCACGGGAATCGTCAGCGACGGCCCCAGGAGGGC
>JALOPC010000133.1 GCA_025454095.1 Syntrophales bacterium
GCCCGAGCCTGTTTCGGTTGTGCAGGATGAAGTTTTGAGAGGCATCCTGCACAGCCGAAACGAGGAAAAAGGTTGGCACAGAACACATCGTAACCATACCAGTCACGAACGAAAAAGCAATGTAGCGAAATTATATGAAAAATAGATAAGGAGGTTCTATAAACCGGATCGGGGACGTTGTTGACTGCGTTGACTGACTCTAGAGGGTCAAGGATTGAAAGGCTGGACCGATACCGAACGACTCGGTCAACGCAGTCAACGTCCCCTGTATTGACTTGCCCCGCCGTTGCCGGTATGATTCCAAAAAAACAAGCCCCCGGAATCATACGCGGACCGGGGTGTTGCCAGGGGCCATGCCGCTACCCGACCTGTGCGCGGGCGGGCGGCGATGGTCTTTTTTCGTTGACCCCGACGGGGACTTCCTATGGAACTTTTTATCCTGGCGGCGGTGAGCCTCACCATTGCCGTCTCGCTGCTCCTCAAGAAGGAAAAGGATGCCGTCCAGGTTTCCTTTGCGCTCGTGTGCCTGGCCCTGTTCCTCCAGAAAGGGGGGGCGTTCGCCAACGGCCTCTTCGAGCATCCCTTCTGGCGCATCCCGAGGCGGTCGCCGCCGCATCGATCGTCAGCCTTCTCTGGGCCGCGGCGTACTTCACGCCGCTTGCGCGGGAGGCCTGGTTCGAGCCGGCTCTCGTGGCGTACATGTGGCTCACGATCCTTTACTGCCTCGGGGCCCTGTTTCGGTTCATCCGGGGGCGCGCGCCCGGCGTGGACCGCACCCGGATGGTCTACGTCACCATGGCCTGCGCCATCACGGCGGTAGTCAGCTTCCTGGACATCTTCCACTACCTCGGCTTCCGGTTCCCCCCGGTCTCCAACCTGGCCCTGGCGGGCCTCCTGTACTTCGTGCTGATCATCATCATGCACCCGAGGCTCCCCGAGCTCTACGAGATCATGGTGCGCGGCCTCGTCCTGTCCGTCGTCACGCTGTTCGCCACGGGCACCTTCTTCTTCATCCTGGGGCTCTTCGGCACCATCGAGCCCGTCTACTTCACCCACGTGCTCACGGCCTCCTTCATCATCGTCATCTCCTACGATCCCTTCCGGGTGATTATGAAGAAGGTCTTCAACTATTTCTTCCCCGAGGCAAAGGACATCTTCTCGTCCATCTACGGCTTCGACCAGGAGCTGGAGAAGGAGAAGTCACAGCTGCTCGAGGAACTGGCCACGGCGCCGGCCCACGAGATCCGCAACCCCCTGGGCTCGATCAAGGGCGCCGGCCAGGTCCTGCGTTCCGAGGAAGGCAACCCCGAGAACCAGAAACTCCTCGACGTGATCGTCGAGGAGGCGGACCGGCTCAACAACGTGGTGACGCAGTTCATGAACTACGCGAAGCCCTACGCCGTGAGCCCGAAGCTCTACGACATCAACGGGATCATCGAAAAGGCCGTCGAGGTCATCCGGATCAGCGGCCTTCCCGAGGGGATCACCGTCGAGACGGATCTTCACCCCGGCCTGCCCCGGGTCTTCGTCGACGGCGAGCAGATGAAGCAGGTGATCCTGAACATCGCCTTCAACGGCATCGAGGCCATGCCGGACGGGGGTACCCTCACCATCCGCACGACCCGCATCGAGAGCGAGGAGGGCGAGGCCGTGGGGATCTCCATCCGCGACACGGGCAAGGGGATGGCGAAGGAAGATCTCCAGAACATCTTCAAGCCCTTCTTCACGACGAAGGAGCGGGGTGTGGGGCTGGGCCTGTCCATCTGCCAGCGGATCGCGAAGAACAACAACGGGTCCATCCGGGCGAAGTCGATCCCCGGCCAGGGGTCGATCTTTTACATCCGGCTCAACCTGCCACAGGGGTAAGGAGGCGGGTGACCGGGGGCGATGTCGGGCGCCTTGCATCTGCACCTTTTTGACCCGCCTCGGGGAAAGACCCTGCGAGGCAGGTGCAGCATGAGTCTATGGGCTGGTATCCGAAGGTGCTCGGGCGGGATTCTGGAACGCGAAGTCCGGCGCGTTTTAGGTAAACGCTCTGTGCGAAGCGGAGCGACCGCAGCGCAAATTGTTTGAGCCCGAAGGGCGAGTTTTTGCGCCTGCAGCGCAGCGAGAACTAGAGCGGTCTAAAACCGCCGATTCGCGGGAAGAATTCCGATCCAGCGCAAATCCAACCAGAGGATTCGGTTACGAAATTGTGGCGTGATCCGCAGCCTGAAAGAGCCTTGACGACCGGGGCAAAGTAAACTAAAGTCTACCTTTCAATCACCCGTCCATGGGAACGCAAGTGTCTAAAATCCCCCGGAAAAAGTGACCAAGGAGGGCTACGAGGTCGAGACGGCCGCCGACGGCCTGGAGGCCCTCGCCCTGCTCAAGCGCCACGACGTGACCGCATGCGTGACGGACCTCAAGATGCCCAAGCTCGACGGGATGGGGCTTCTGAACCGCATGGTCGAGGAGCACCCGGCCGTCCCGGTCATCATCATCACGGCCCACGGCACCGTCGCCACGGCCGTGGATGCCCTCAAGAAGGGGGCCTTCGACTACATCACGAAGCCATTCGACCGGGAGGAGCTCAAGCGCGTCATCGGCAAGGCCGTGAAGACACGGGTGCTGAGCGACGAGGAGGTTCAGCTGCCCCCGGCCGAGATCGACCGCAGCGAGATCGTGGGGGCAAGCCCGCACATGGCGAAGATCTTCGAGGTGATCAAGAAGGTCGCCCCCACGACGACGACGATCCTCATCACCGGCGAGACAGGGACGGGCAAGGAACTCGTGGCCAACGCGATCCACACCGGCAGCCCCCGCAAGCACAACCCGTTCATCAAGATCAACTGCTCGGCCATCGCCGAGAACCTCATCGAGAGCGAGCTGTTCGGCTACGAAAAGGGCGCCTTTACGGGCGCCGTCTCGAGCAAGCCGGGGCGCTTCGAGCTGGCCCACAAGGGCACCCTGTTTCTCGACGAGATCGGCGATCTGCCCCGGGAGATGCAGGTAAAGCTCCTGCGGGTCATCCAGGATCACGAGTTCGAGCGCGTCGGCGGCATCCAGACCATCAAGGTGGACGTGCGGCTCGTGGCCGCCACGAACCGCAACCTCCAGCAGGATGTCAAGGAAGGCCGTTTCCGGGAAGACCTCTTCTACCGGCTCAACGTCATGCCGATTCACGTCCCGCCCCTGCGGGAGCGCAAGGAGGACATCCCGGCCCTGCTTGATTCCTTCATCGGGAAGTTCAACCGCAAGCTCGACCGGCACATCGCCGGGGCGGACCCCGAGGTGCTGGAGCTTCTCCAGGACCACGACTGGCCGGGCAACATCCGCGAGCTGGAGAACCTGACCGAACGGCTCGTCCTCATGGCCAGGGGCGGGACGATCGTCATGAGCGACGTTCCCGCCGAGCTCATCGAGGCCGTCGAAGCCCACGAGCCGGCCGCGGCAGCGGACGACAAGCGATCCATCAAGGATCTCATCCGGGAGAAAACGGAAGATATCGAGAAGCAGATGATCGTCCGCGTCCTCGAGGAGTGCGAGGGCAACATCTCGAAGGCGGCCCGGCAGCTGGGTCTGAGCCGCCGGGGCCTGCATCTGAAATTGGCAAAATACAATCTCCGCTGAATGGGGAAGGAAGAGAGAACATGGTCAACCGGATCGAAATCGGTTTCAGGAAAACCATCCGCGACGCCCTGGGCGAAAAGGTCAGGCGGCGCATCGTGGAGAACCTCCGGCTCGACGTGGAGCGGGTCGATACGATCGACGTCTTCACCGTCGAGGGTGCCCTCCGCAAGGCGGAGCTCAAGCAGGCCGCCGCGGGCCCCCTGTCGGACCCCGTGATCCAGCGCCACGCCATCAACCGCGGGCTGGCCGAGACCTTCGACTGGCTCATCGAGGTGGGTTTCCGCCCCGGTGTCACGGACAACGTGGGCAAAACGGCGACAGAAGCCATCGAGCTTCTCATCGGCAAGCGCACGCCCCTCAAGGTTTACACGTCGCGCCAGTACGTCCTCCGCGGGAAGATCGGCCGCGACGACGCGGAGCGGATCGCCTCGGGCGTGTTGGCCAACGAGCTCATCGAGCGCTACGAAATCGTCGAGGGGAGGGAGTGGGATCCGAAGAAGGGCATGAAGCCCACCGTTCCCAAGGTGGCAGGCGTGGACGACCCGCGCATCGCGGAAATCGACCTCAACGTGCCCGACGCGGAGCTGATGGCCATCAGCAGCCGGGGGACGCTCGCCCTGTCGCTCGAGGAGATGAAGGCCATCCGTGCCTACGTGAACGACCCGGCCGTCATCGAGGCGCGCAGGAAGGTGGGGCTCGGCGCGAAGATCACCGACATGGAGCTCGAGGTGCTCGCCCAGACCTGGTCGGAGCACTGCAAGCACAAGATCTTCAACAGCTTCATCACCTACGAGGAGCCCGGCGGCAAGCGCCTCGAGATCGACTCGCTCTTCGCAAGCTGCATCAAGGCCGCGACCAAGGAGATCCGGCGGCGCCTCGGCGCCGAGGACTGGTGCCTCTCGGTCTTCGTGGACAACGCCGGGGTCATCCGGTTCAACGACGACTGGAACCTCGTCTTCAAGGTGGAGACCCACAACTCGCCTTCGGCCCTCGACCCCTACGGCGGGGCGCTCACGGGCATCGTCGGCGTCAACCGCGACCCCTTCGGCACGGGCATGGGCGCGAGGCTCATCTTCAACACGGACGTCTTCTGCTTTGCCGACCCCTTCTACGACAGGCCGCTGCCGAAGCGGATCCTGCACCCGAGGCGCATCTACGAGGGCGTGCGCGAGGGCGTCGAGCACGGCGGCAACAAGAGCGGCATCCCCACGGTGAACGGCTGCATCGTCTTCGACGACCGCTTCCTCGGCAAGCCGCTCGTCTACTGCGGCACGGCGGGGCTCATGCCGGCCGAAATCCTCGGCGAGCCGAGCCACACCAAGTCCATCCGGCCGGGCGATCTCGTCGTCATGACGGGGGGCCGCATCGGCAAGGACGGCATCCACGGGGCCACGTTCTCTTCGGAGGAGCTCCACGAGGACTCGCCCGTCTCGGCCGTCCAGATCGGCGACCCCATCACGCAGAAGAAGATGACCGACTTTTTGCTCATGGCCCGGGACCGGGGCCTCTACCGGGCCATCACCGACAACGGCGCCGGCGGCCTGTCGTCCTCCGTGGGCGAGATGGCGGGCATGTCGGGCGGCGCGGAGCTGGACCTCAAGAACGCCCCCCTGAAGTACGCGGGCCTCGCCCCCTGGGAGATCCTGCTCTCCGAGGCGCAGGAGCGCATGAGCCTGGCCATTCCGCCCGAGAACATCGATGAGTTCATGGCCCTGGCCCGCAAGATGGAGGTGGAGGCCACCATCCTGGGCACGTTCACCGACTCGGGGAAGTTCCACATCCGCTACGGCGAGAAGACGGCGGCCTGCCTCGACATGACATTCCTCCACGACGGCGTGCCCCAGATGAAGCTCACGGCCCGGTGGGCGCCCCCGCGCCACCCCGAGCCCGACTTTCCCGAGCCCGCCGATTACGGCAAGGCCCTCACGGCGATGCTCGGCCGTCTCAACATCTGCAGCAAGGAGTCCGTGGTGCGGCAGTACGACCACGAGGTCCAGGGCGGCAGTGTGGTGAAGCCGCTTACGGGCGCCGCCAATGACGGCCCGAGCGATGCCGCCGTCATCCGGCCCGTGCTCGAGTCCTTCGAGGGGGTCGTCGTGGCCAACGGCATCTGCCCGCGCTACAGCGACATCGATGCCTGGCACATGGCGGCCTGCGCCATCGACGAGGCGGTGCGCAACGCCGTCGCCGTGGGCGTCTCGCTGGAGAGGCTCGCGGGCCTCGACAACTTCTGCTGGTGCGACCCCGTCCAGTCCGAGAAGACGCCCGACGGGCACTACAAGCTCGCCCAGCTCGTGCGGGCCAACCTCGCCCTCTACGAGCTGACGCTCCTCTACGGCGTGCCCTGCATCTCGGGCAAGGACAGCATGAAGAACGACTACCAGATCGGCGACACGAAGATCTCCATCCCGCCCACACTGCTCTTCTCGGTCATCGGCCGCATCGAGGACGTGCGCAAGGCCGTCACCATGGACGCCAAGCGCGCAGGCGATCTCGTGTACGTGCTGGGCGAGACGAAGAGGGAGCTGGGCGGCTCCGAATGGTATGCCATGCACGGATTTGTCGGCAACGACGTGCCGAAGGTCGACGGCGAGCGCGCCCTGGCCCTCTACCGGACCCTGGCCAAGGCCATCCGCGAGGGTCTCGTGGCCTCCTGCCACGACTGCTCAGACGGAGGCCTCGGGGTGGCCCTGGCCGAGACGGCCTTCTCCGGGGGGCTCGGCATGGACGCCGACCTGGCGGCCGTTCCCGCAAGCGGGATCGCCCGCGACGACGAGGCGCTCTTCTCCGAGTCGCAGAGCCGGTTCGTCGTCACCGTGCGGGCGGAAAAGAAGGCGGCCTTCGAGGCGGCTCTGGCTGGAAGCACGCAGGCCTGCATCGGTGCCGTGACGGGCGACGGCCGCTTCCGCGTAAAGGGCCTGAAGGGCGGCGTGATCCTCGAGGAGAAGATCGAGGATCTGAAGGAAGCATGGCAGAAAACCTTGCGGTTTTAGTGACCGCCGGGCGGTCACTGGAAGTTGAGAAGGTAGGAAGGTAAGAAGTTCGGAAGACCTTATCGACTCTGCATCCGACGTTGTTCATCGTCAGAACAGAAGCGACAGAGGCGAAACGAATCAACATACCAGGGGTAAGGGATGCCTAAGATTGTAAAATCGATTGTGTTGACGGGGAACGGGACGAACTGCGAGCGGGAGATGGCCCACGCCTGCCGGCTGGCGGGGTCGGACGAGGTGGACATCGTCTACATCCACGAGGTCCTCAACGGCGAGAAGCGTCTCGACGACTACCACTTCCTGAACCTGCCCGGCGGGTTCCTCGACGGCGACGACCTGGGCTCGGCCAAGGCGGGTGCCAACCGGATCATCCACGCGACGGTGAAGGGGACCGGCGAGCCCCTGCGCGGGCAGTTCCTGCGGTTCATCGCGGCGGGCAAGCTCATCCTCGGCGTCTGCAACGGCTTCCAGCTCATGGTCAAGCTCGGCATCCTGCCGGCCTTCGACGGCGAGTACTTCAAGCAGACCGTCACCCTCTCCTTCAACGACTCGGGCCGCTTCGAGGACCGCTGGGTGTGGCTTGCGGTCAACGAGAAGTCGCCCTGCGTCTTCACGCGGGGGCTCAAGAAGATCTACCTGCCCGTGCGCCACGGCGAGGGGAAATTCATGGCCAAGAGCGCCACGATCCTGAAGCGCCTGCACCGCCAGCAGCAGGTCGTCGCCCGCTACTGCACG
>JALOPC010000134.1 GCA_025454095.1 Syntrophales bacterium
GCCACGATCGAGAGCACCACCCGCGCGGGCTACTACCCGCACGCCGGCCCCATCACCGTGAAGACGCTGGCCGAGAAAGGCTCCGGGCGGCTGCTGGGCGCCCAGATCGTCGGGATCGAGGGGGCCGCCAAGCGGATCGACATCTTCGCCACGGCCCTCCACGCGGGCATGACCGTCCAGGACATGATCAACCTGGACCTCAGTTACGCCCCGCCCTACTCCAACGCCTGGGACCCGGTCCACATCGCCGTGCGCCAGGCCGACCGGGCCGTCCGGAAGGGCGGATGACCCCGTTTACGTCAGGCGGTTCCACAAGACCCGGGTGCTGCCCGGGTCTTTTTTTGCCACGGGGCGGGAAAAGGGACTTGACATTTTCTGTATAATCAGATTAATCAGTATTTACTGATAAATCAGAATTACGACGCGCGAGGGGGATGACCTATGGTGAAAGCGAAGAAGGAAGAAAGTTGCTGTTCTGCACCGGGAGACTTCAAAGCCCGCTGCCGCATGGAATCCCTCATCGGCGTCGACGAGCGGGGCCAGATGGTCCTGCCCAAGGAGCTACGCGATCGTGCGGGGATCGCGACGGGCGACAAGTTCGCCCTCATCAGCTGGGAGAAGGACGGGGAGATCTGCTGTTTCACCCTCGTCAGGGCCGACTTCCTGGCCGACAAGGTGAAGGACTTCCTCGAACCCATCATGATGACCCGCTGAAACACATCGGAGGCTGACATGGAAGAAAAGGACATCAAGAGCATCGTGCGCGAGAAATACGGGACCATCGCTGCCACATCCGGCTCCTGCTGCCCCTCGTCATCGTGCTGCGGCGGCCCGGCCGTGATCGAGATCGGTAGAAAAATCGGTTACGCCGATTCCGATCTCTCGGCGGTTCCCGAGGGCGCAAACCTGGGGCTTGGCTGTGGCAACCCCATCGCCCTCGCGTCGCTCAAGGAAGGCGAGACGGTCCTCGACCTGGGAAGCGGGGCGGGTTTCGACTGCTTCCTGGCCGCCGGACGCGTCGGCCCGGCGGGCAGGGTCATCGGTATCGACATGACGCCCGAGATGGTGGGGAGAGCGCGGGAAAACGCCCGGAAGGATGGCATCGACAACGTCGAGTTTAAACTCGGGGACATCGAGCACATGCCCGTCGACGACGGGAGCGTCGACGTCATCATCTCCAACTGCGTCATCAACCTGGCCCCCGACAAGGCTCGCGTATTCAAAGAAGCCTTCCGGGTCCTGAAACCGGGAGGCCGGCTCATGGTCTCCGACATCGTCCTGACGAAGCCGCTGCCGGACTTCGTGAAGAACTCCGTTGCCGCTTACATCGGCTGTGTCGCGGGTGCTTCCCTGAAAGAAGACTACCTGGGCGCCATGAGGCAGGCGGGTTTCGAGAATGTGACGGTCCAGAGCGAGGCGGCTTTCCCCGTGGACTGCCTCACGACGGACCCCATGCTTTCGGGGCTTGCAGCGTCCTTGAACCTCTCCGTGGAGGAACTGGCGCGGCAGGCCACGGAGACCGTCGTGAGTGTCCGCGTCTCGGGGTTCAAAAAAGGAGCATAAACGATGATCAAGGGGAAACCGCTTCAGGCCTACACCGACTTTTACAACTCGGCCCGTTACAACGACACCCTGGACCCCAAGACGACCCTGATGATCCACCTGGCCTCTTCGATGGCGATGGCCTGTTACCCCTGAATGGAGCACTACCTCGGCGTGGCCGGGGAAATGGGCATCAGCGATGAAGAGATCGGCGCCGTCCAGGCGATCGTGATGGCCGTCTCCGGCGGGCGCGTCCGCGCCCAGTTCCGCGAGGTACGACGGAGTCTGGGGAAAAAGGATGCGTGACAGCCGGCAATATTTCCAGACAGTGGCCCCGCAGTGGGACATCATGAGAACAAGCTTCTTCCCGGAATCGGTCCGCGAGAAGGCAATGGATGCTGCCGGCCTCGAGCCCGGGCGACTTGCCGCCGACATCGGCGCCGGATCGGGCTTCGTCACAGAGGGGCTTCTCAGGCGCGGGCTCCGCGTCATCGCCGTAGACCGCTCTAAGGCCATGCTCGAGGAGATGAGAAGAAAATTCGGCGATGGCGCCGCCGTCGAGTACCGCATCGGCGAAGCGGAATCCCTGCCCCTGGAAGACCGGTCCGTGGATTACGTCTTTGCCAACATGTGCCTCCACCACGTCGAATCGCCTTTCGCCGCCATTCGGGAGATGGCCCGCATCGTGAAGCCCGGCGGGAGACTGATCATCACCGATCTCGACCGCCACGACTTCGAATTCCTCCGGATGGAGCACTGCGACCGCTGGATGGGCTTCGACAGGCCGGACGTGGTCCGGTGGCTTGCCGAAGCGGGCCTTGTGGATGTAAAGATCGACTGCGTCGGCGAGAACTGCTGTGCCGCATCGCAGAGCGGCTGCGGGGAGGCTGCCGTCAGTATTTTCGTGGCCTGCGGGATGAACCCCTGAGCGGAGATCGTCCCCGTTCTCTGTCCTGCAAGCCTCTTCAGTCCATACGTTGGAGGGGGATTGCTTGTCTGCCTATCTTTCTTCCGAGCCCGCCTGAGGAAGTGACAGGAGTCATTCGCGCCCTGCGACGAAAAACATGCAGGAAAAACTTGACAACATTATAATGAATATCGTTATATAGGCAATCATCATATAAGATCCTTGCCGTCAGGGAGGGCCAATCCCTATGGGACTTACGGAACCTGATTACTGGAAATCCTTGATCAATATCGGACTTACGAAGGTTCTGGTATTGAAGGTTTTATCCAAGGGACCCAACCATGGCTACGGTGTATTGAAGGAGTTGAAAGCGATGACCAGCGGGTGCTGCGTTCCCACGTTCGGGACGATCTACCCGATCCTCAAGGAGCTGTCACAAAACGGGTATGCGAATATCCATGAAGATCAGCAGCTCAAAGGAGCGAGAAAAAGACGGGTCTATACCCTCACGCCCTCTGGCAACGAGGCCTATCGGGCGGCACTGGAGGCCTGGCGATCCACGATTCCTTACATCTACAGAGCAATCGAAAATGACGGTCTCGCCTTCGTGGAGGACATGAAAAGGCGCCTGTCCGTATTCAGGACGTGAATTCACAAGTGGGAAGGCAGGCATCATGACATTCGAACTCAACAACCTGGCCGCTGCCGGCGAATTCTTCCTGGAGATTGCCGGCGAACTGATTCTCATCTTCGTTGCTGTTTCCTTTCTCATCGGTCTGTTGACGGAGTATCTTCCCCCGTCTCGTATCAGGGATTTTCTGTCCGACCGGTTCACCTGGGTGCAATACCTTCTTGGCGCGGGGCTCGGTGCCATCACGCCGTTCTGTTCCTGCTCCACCGTACCGATCACGGCCGGTCTTCTCCGGGGCGGGGTGCCCTTTGGTCCGACAATGGCGTTTCTTTTCTCCTCGCCCGTTCTCAACCCGATCATTATCGCGCTGCTGCTCTCGCTTCTGGGGTACAAGGTAACCGTGGTTTATGTCGCCGTCACCTTTCTCGGCTCCATGGCGGCGGCATTCCTGCTGTCAAAACTCGACATGGAAGGGCAGGTCAAACCTCTGGTGAATGTTCCGGCAGCCTGCTGCGCGGAAACCGGCAAGCCGGATCTTGTTTCCCTTTCCCCGAGAAACCCGTCTGCTGCAACCGGCTGCTGCTCAGCGGAGAGCGTTCAGTCTTCACCCCTCATTACCTTGTCCTCTCTGCAAGGACCGCCGGGCAACCGAGGCCGGGAAACAGAAACGACGATGCAGAAACCGGCTCAAGCGACGTGTTGCACAGTCAACTTCGAGGCTCCCGTCGCGGTGTCCAACTCGGTGCGGGAACCGTTGAGGGAAAAGGTCAAGAGGGCATCGTCGTTCGCCGTCGACACATTCAAGGGGGTGTTCTGGTATCTTCTGCTTGGAGCAGCCATCGGAGCCTTCATCTACGGCTTTTTCCCGCAGGACCTCGTCGTCACCCTGGCCGGGCCGGGGAACCCCTGGTCCATTCCGATCGCGGCGGCTGTTGGCGTGCCCATGTACATCCGGGCCGAAACGGTGATCCCCATCAGCGCCGCCCTGGTCGGAAAGGGGATGGGGGTCGGGACGGTCCTGGCACTCATCATCGGCGGTGCCGGAGCGAGCATCCCGGAAATGATCATTCTCGGCTCCATGTTTAAAAGGAAGATGATCGCCGCATTCGTGCTGAACGTTTTTGTTGTTGCCGTCGCGGCGGGCTATCTCGTGGATCTTCTGGTATATTAAGCGCGCAAGGTTGCGACAAATAGCCGTTTCGGGCCATGTTGCGGAGGGCATCCTCTCACCGGGGCGATGGCCGCCCATACCGGATACCAAAGAGGTGCTGCCCATCACGTGTCAAAAAGATTTTCTACATGCGAATTAGGCGCGTTTAACGACCGCTTGGAAGGGGTGAAAAAACATGGACAAGGGTCAGGACAAAAAGAAAATGAATAGAATTGAATTGCCCACATTACAATCCGGAATCGTCCAGGCGATCCCCGCTGATGCAGGCTGGAGAGGGGAAATCAGGGTTCTGAACATCGAACTCGTCGTCATCGATCTCACGACCTGTGCCCGATGCGTTCCGACGGGGGATCAACTGGAGAATGCCGCGCGGCTTCTCACCCCCGTGGCCGAGGCGATGGGCATCGTGTTGAAGTACGAGGCCATCGTCGTGCAATCGGAAGCCGAGGCGAAGCGGCATGCGCTGCTCAGCTCCCCGACGATCCGCATCAATGGGCGGGATATTGCCCAGGACATCCGGGAGTCGGCGTGCGAGTCCTGCGGCGACCTCACCGAGAACAACACCGTCGTCGATTGCCGCGAGTGGCACTACAGGGGAAAGGTCTATTCTTCTGCACCGCTGCCGATGCTTCTGGAAACCATCATGACGGCCATACTGAACATCGATCAGGAATCGCCGGTCATGCCCGCTCCACTCGAAGAACTGCCCGAGAACCTGAAAACTTACTTTCAAAACAGGAAGGGGGCCGGGAATTCATGCTGTAAGTAGAGCTGGCTCGGATCCCCTCCACTCGCTCGCGCTCAACGCTTTTTCAGCCCCTCCACGAGGGGCCACTGGACCGCTCAGGTGAAGCCGCCGCCGGACTCTCCCCCGAAGCC
>JALOPC010000135.1 GCA_025454095.1 Syntrophales bacterium
GATCGCCGCGTCCATGTAGCCGGCATGTCCCGCGCAATATTCATCCAGACGGGAGAACAGCCCGGGAAAGAGTTTTGCGACGCAGTCGAGGATCTGCGCCTCCACGTGGTTCATCTCCGGCCGCTCGGAAAAGCCGACCCGGTAGTCTTTCACCGTCCCCTGCTTGAATTTCTCGAAGGAGAGCTCCACCTCCGCGCTGTAATCCTTTCCCGAATCGTCGTGAACAACCGTGACGCTGCTCTCCTTGATCCGGATGCCGTACTGCACGGCAGCCAGATCGGCCTGAAGCGTTTTCGTTTCCTCCACAAGCGATGCAAAGCCCGTGGCTCCGACCAGGCCTGCGGCATAGTCGCGGAATGCCCGAAGGCCCCGGGACCGCAGTTCCATGCCCTCCAGGTGACCGGCCAGCCCTCGGAGAGCCTCGCAATAGACTCCCACCGCATCCAGGAACCATCGGGCCTTCTCGTGCTTGTAATAACGCTTGTTCCGCTGGATGAGATGATCCCGCATGGTGCGCATCTGCCGGGCGAAGGACTTCACGTGCTCGAGCAAAACGTCATCCTCGAGATCCCGAAAGATCTCCTGGCGATACCGGATCGCGTCTATTGCAACGAGTGGTTCGTGGAAAAACGGCTTCAGGTCATATTCTTCCCTGCCTGCCGCGACGGCGTCGACGATCTGGTCAAGGTTCAAGTCCGCGAAACACGCGGGGGCTTCCCGCGTCTGGTCTGCTGCATGAGCTTCCGGATCATCGAACAGGACACTGCAGGTTGTCATGGGATGAAAGCCTCCCGCGTCAAAGACGGCAGCCGAGTCATTGCCCCTCTGCACGAGTCGAACTGCCCTGCGACTCCGGCATCGAGATCTCTGCCTTCAAGCGGTCGATCTGCTCCTGGAGGGACCGGGCCAGCGCCTGCGCCCCGGCCAGATTCATCTGCAGGGTCTTGTTGTCCTCCATGGCCTTCCAGTAACGGTAATGCAGCGCCGCCGCACGGGAGCTTTCCTCGCTCAGCCGCTTCTGCAGCGCATCCCGCGCCCGAAGCCACTTTGCCTGTTCGAACCTTTCGTCCTCTCCCCCCGCACCCCCTCGCTTCGGGTCGTCGGCAACGGGCACATCGGACGGCGAGATCGCCCCGTCGCCCGACTCAGGTATGAATACCGCTTCCGGGTCCCGGCCCCGTTCCGGCACCCGGCCGAGTAGCAGAAGAACCTTTTGCCATGCCGCCGGGTCGTCGGGGTACCCCGCCCGATCCGGCTGGAAGCGAAAGGGTGTGAAGGCATCGCGCAGTTCCTCGATCTTGCCCAGCTGTTCCCGCAGCACCGTTCCCGCCGCGGCCTTTCCCAAGAAACGGCGCGAGAACGCAACGAGGTGCAGCAGGCACAGCCCGTCCGATTCGCGAAAGGCGCGGTGAAAGTCGGGATCCGTCAGCGCATCGGCAAGAACGGCGAGCGCTTTTCGCTCCTGCTGCCGGTGAAGGCGGCAGGCAGGACATTTTGATGAAGACGTCTCCCATTGCGGTTCCCTGCGGCCCGTGAAGACTGTTTTCACAATGCCCAGGGTTCCGGGACGACTCCCGCGCCGGTCCAGCATATTCCGGATCCCGGCTTCGACCTGGCGAATAAACCGGAGAACCGCCACCCTGCCGCGTTCATCACCTTCCGCCGCCAGGACCCTCGTGTGCGAGGGGCAGAAAGGGACGGCCTTTTCGGCCGCTTCCCCGCCGAGGGTTTCCCGGATACCGCGCGTCACCCGTTCGTCGATGCAGCCGCAGACCGGACACCCCTTGCGATGAAACGCATCCCAGAGTTCGAGATACAGCTTGTTTTTCTCTTTTGTGCCGATCATGCCGCCGCCCCTTGCGCCTCCACCACAAGATCGTTTTCCCCTGGGCCGCCCCGGACAGTCCCTTGCCCGATGACCGCTCCCGCTGTTTTCAGGTCAACCGGAAAAGGGGATTCGACCGGAGGACCGCTATTCGACATTCTGGGCCTGCTCCCTGAGCTTTGCATGCTCGCTTTTCAACTCGATGATATCCTGCACGAGGGCAAGGTCACCGTTCTTGGACCCCATCGTATTGATCTCGCGTCCAATCTCCTGGAGAAGAAAGTCGAGCTTTCTGCCGATCGCCTCGTCGGTCTGGAACAGCTTTTCCATTTGACCGAGGTGGCTCTCCATCCGGACGATCTCCTCGGTGATATCGCTTTTCTCGACAAGCAAGGCCACTTCCTGACTCAATCGGGCAGCATCCATCTCCAGCCCTTCCGTCAGCTCCCGGATGCGCTCATGGAGACGTTGTTTGTATTCCAGGACCGTTCGGGGGGTCCGGTGTTTTATCGAGGCAAGATTGTTCTTCAATGTCTCCATTCTTGCCAGAAAATCCTTTTGCAGGACATCGCCTTCCGTGCGGCGCATCCGGACAAGGGCCAAAATGGCTTCGTCGAGCGTTTTCTGCAGTTCCTTCCACGCAGCGGCGGGATCAAAGCGCGTTTCGGAGGGGACAAAGAGGTCCTTGAAGCGAGCAATGGTTCGTAAATCGATTTCATCCTCGCGCCCGAGTTCCTCCCGGATGGTCCGGAGCAGCGCATAATAATTACTCAAGAGCGGCAGGTTCAGGCTGTACTGGACACCATGGTCGGCACTCGATTCGGAATCCGCCTGAATCGTGATCTCGATCCGCCCCCGAAAGAGTTGATCACCGGCCCGCTTCTTGATGTCCACTTCCAGGGACGACAAGGAATAGGGAAGCCGCGTAATGATTTCGAGGTTTCGATGATTGAGCGATTTGATCTCGATGATCCATCTGCGCCCCTCGATCAGCGCATCCGCTTTTCCGTAACCGGTCATGCTGAGCATATCTTCACCATCTCAAGGAGTGTAAGCCCGCAACAATCCGTCACACCTGTTATTCGGCTGATACGACCGCAGGACGCACCTTATTCGAAGTCGGTTGAGAAAACCGATCGCCTTCCCGAAAGGCAGTCCGGGTATGTTCATGCCAGGGGCCCATGCCCCTCTCGCTGCAAGGACAACGCAGTTTTCCTTATTCGCTCGTCTACTTCGGCTGCACTCCGCACAGGACCATCTTCACCAGCTTCCTGACCATCGTTGACGGATGGCCTCGCAGGCTCTCGATCCGCCGGATCGCCGCTGTCGTGCCGATCTTATGCAGTGCGACGACGACCTCGCGGATCACGTAATAATCCGTCTCCCGTTCCAGCACCTTTTCGAAGGCGGGAAGCGCCGCCTGCGCTTTCAGATCCCCCAGGATCCGGATCGCCATCATCCGGTTTTCCCGCACGGGGTGATCCAGGGCCCGGATCAGCTTCCCTTCATAGGGCAGCCCCTGGAAGTCCTCCAGGACATAGCCGCAATCCGGGCAACGGCGCTCCGATTTCCCGATTTCCCTCCAGCATCCGGGGCAGAAGAAATGTGCAGCCATCAGTCCGTCCACGATGAGAGCAGGGTGAGCGCGTGGATGCCGTGCCAGGTGTTCTCCAGCGTCGCGATCCCGCCCTGCATAGTCCGCGAGAACCCGCCCAGGCGATTCTGGCAGTTCAGGATATAGGCCTCGCAGGGTTCGCAGAGCCGGATGAATCCCTCCGCGCCCAGTTCTTCGATGGGTCGGCCCAGGTTCTTCAACATGGCCAGCGCACGCGCTGTGTCGAGAAGCGTCGAGAAGAGATACCCGAACCCGCCGTCCTCGTTCTGGAATCCCAGGATGAACTCGACCATACTGTCCCGAAGCGGCCCGTCGGCATCCATCTCCAGCACACCGTAGAGATCGATGAGGTAAGAGGTCCTCCTGAACATCGAGATGACCTCCGCCGGAAGCTTCGTCGCGTCAAACCGGTAGTGCTCGAGGTTGCGCAGGATATAGGGTCGCGGGTCCAGAGATGTTGTTTCGCCCAGGAGAGCAAGGCTCTTGATCGCGAAATAGGCGGCATAGACGCTGTCGTAGGAGCCGTCGGCATGCTGTGTTCCCTTGAGGTATGCCGCCGTGGCTTCATCTGCGAGATCCGCCTGCAGGAGATTCAATATGGACAAGGCGTGCCACGTGTCGGAACCGTTGGGCTCCTCCAGCTTGTAGAAGCAGAACCCGCCAGCGAGGCATTTCCTGTCCAGGACATACCGGATCACTCTCTGCCTCAAAGCGCCATCCTGCTGCAAAAGTCCTGTTGCGGTCATGCAGACGAATCCCAAAGGTTCAAGCCTGTCGGTTTTCATATGCCTTCAGCAGGGGGTTCAGGGCTGCTGAAAGCGTCTCGATGATATCCAGGAGTTCCTGGCGGGCGGCAGGAGTCAATGCCCCGTAGCCCCTCATCCGTTCCGGTCTGAGATCCTCGAGGGCAATCTCGATCAGGTGCAGCCGCACCCGCACCGCGTGAGCGGATCGGATCTGTTGTCTCTCGACCGGGATTTCCCTGTCTGTGAGAATCTGCAGCATGAGCTTCCGAAGTTTCTCCACGTTCTGCCGAAGTTCGGTCCGGCTTCCTTCCGGCAAGTCCTGCACCCTCTCTTCAAAGGGGGATCCGGGGGGGTCGGCCTCGCAGAGCGTGAGCATCTCGGCGCACAATTCGTCCACATGCCTGAACTCGCTCAGCAGGCGCGTGAGATGATTGCTGCCCAGCAGGCTCGACGGGTGATGGAACTTATTCGGCGCCACGACGACGGCCCATTCCCTAACTCCCCTTCAAGAAGGGGCTGAAGACGGTCCTTGCGCCGGCAAGCATCACAAGGCCCCGCCGGTAGGCGTCCTTTTCGTCATCCGTGAGCAACGCTCTCTTCAAGTCCTCGAGTTTCCGATCGTACTGTGCCATGCTCTCCCCGATTTCCCGGAAGCGATGGGCCGCAAGACGCAGGATGCGGGCTTTGCGTTCCTCCTCCACCGGACGGGCAAGCACCTGACGAAGGTGACGCAGGCAGAGCCCGTGCGACCGCTCGTATTTCTCGAGATTCCCTTCCTGATTCAGGAAGGCGCTGAACGCCCCGACATATCCTGTTTCCGTTTCCTCCAGGAACCGGCAAATGCTGCAGGAATCCGGCCCCACCGGTGGAACAGTTTTCGGACCGTCTCCGGCATCGGCGAGACGGTCCAGCCGCTCGGCCCATCCGCGGATGATCATTCCGTGTCCCCGCGCGATTCCCCGGGGCGACGAATACTCGGCAAGCTGCCAGGTATGCAGCGGGCAGTACCCGCCTTCGTCGGCATAGTCGCCGCGGGCCTCCTCGCTGCGCGAGAGCCGGCCCTGGATCTCCGCGAAATGCTCCGCCATCCGCCGCGCCAGATGATGGCAGGCCGGACAGCTCCGGATCCGGAGATGTCGCGCCAGGGTCGTTTCAGTCATCGGCGCCTCCCCCGTCGCCGGCCTGCCTGACGGCTCGATGTTTCGATCGGTCTCCCGTTCCGGGCGCAGCCGTCAGCTCGACGATTCCGAGGGGATAGCCCCGTGCGGCCATTGCCACGGCCTTCAGCTCCGACTCCGCCAGGGGCGGCCGGCGCCCTTCGGAACGGGCACGGATCAATACCATGGACTCTTTTGCCGGAAGCCGCCCGAGCTTCATCACGTCCGCGGGGAGAAGCGCCAGCCGCAGGGCGAAAAGCTCATCGTCCCCAAGGAACGTCTCCGTGACGGCGACAAACTGGAAAGAGCTCTCCGCGGACCAATACCGGATCAGGTTGAGCTTCTGCGCCGTGAGCTTCGCAACGTTGTCCAGCACGAGAACGGGCTGCGCTGAACCGTTCGAAACGGCCGCTGCGACGCGTCGCCGCCTCGATTTGTAACGATCCGGCACGGCCTTTTTCCTGTAGATCGTCGCCCGGCTCACGCGGCTCTCGAGCCCCCGACAGATCCGGTCCGGGGTTTCCGAGAAATCGGCAAACCAGAACTCCCGCGACCCCTGCATGACCCGCGCGACGTGCCGGACGAGGCTCGTCCGGCCCATGCCGTAGGGTCCCGAGAGGATCACATTTCGGCCCGAGGCGAGGGACCCGATGAGTCGTTTCGTCTCTCTTTCCCTGCCGACGAACATGCTCAGGACACCTCCATTCCGTCATGCGCGCGTGTTGCAGGCAGAGGGCCTGCCGAAGGGCTCGACAGGTGGAGATGCCCGGCCCTGACTGCGATTCCCATCGTGTTGTTCGCAAGCTTGCTTTGAAAAACGGGGGGCAGGTCGATGCCGAAGGCCAGCGCGACGTGCAGCTCCTCCGGGCCTGCACCGCCCCGAACCCGCGGCTTCCGTCCGCCGGATGGCAATTCGCAGATACGTCCGAGGTGGTTCATCGAATCCGAACACTCCCGCCCGGTATCCCGCACAGCATGCCGGCCCGGAAAACGTCGGCCGCAGCGGAACGCAGCCGCCGCCCGATGGGGCATCCTCGGGATCTCTGTCAAGGAGTCATCAGCTCGACGAGCGATTGCGGTGGACTCCATCACCGGTTCAGGAGTCATCAGTCCCGGAGGACAACGGCGGACTCCATCGCCGGATCGGTTTCTTACGTTCTCTTCAACGGGTTCTCGAAGATCGCGGCCTTCCCCAACTCGTGTTCGATCTCCAGCAACCGGTTGTACTTGCAGATCCTCTCGCTGCGGCAGGCCGAACCGGTCTTCAGCTGGCCCCCGCCCATGGCCACGGCGAAGTCCGCCAGGAAGGTGTCCTCCGTTTCGCCGGAGCGGTGGGAAATGACAAAACCCCAGCCGGCTCTTCGGCAAAGGTTGATCGCCTCGATCGTCTCCGTGACCGTGCCGATCTGGTTGAGCTTGATCAACACGGCATTGGCCGTCTTCTCCTGGATGCCCCGGGCGATGTATTTTGTGTTCGTCACGAAGTTATCATCGCCTACGATCTGGATACGCTCCCCCTGCCTCGCCGTCTGCTCGCGGAATCCTTCCCAATCGTCTTCGGCAAGACCGTCTTCGATGGAGACGATCGGGTACTTGTCGAGCCACGCACCGTACCAATCGATCATTTCGGAGCTGCTTTTCTTCCCCTGTCCCGATTTGACCAAATGGTATGCCCCTTCTTCATAGAAGGAACTCGCGGCAGGGTCGAGGGCCAACGCGATATCTTTGCCCGGCTTGTACCCGGCCGCCTCGATGGCCTCCAGGATCACCTCACAGGCCTCGTCATTGCTCTTCAGGTTTGGTGCAAACCCTCCTTCGTCTCCGACGCCTGTGGAATAGCCCTTTTTGCCGAGGATGGTCCTCAGGGCATGAAACGTCTCGGCGCCGTACCGCAGCGCCTCGGCGAAGGACGACGCGCCGACGGGCATGACCATGAACTCCTGCAGATCCACACTGTTCTGGGCGTGTTTGCCGCCGTTGAGAATGTTCAGCATGGGAACGGGTATCCGAAGGGCGTTGAATCCCCCCATGTAGGCGTAAAGCGGAAGCCCTGCCGCCATCGCCGCCGCGCGGGCCACGGCCATGGAGACGCTCACGATGGCATTCGCGCCGAGACGGCCCTTGTTCGGCGTCCCGTCGAGATGGATCATGAGGCGGTCGATCTCCGCCTGCCGGCTCGGGTCCATGTCGATGAGCACGGGGGCGATGATCTCGCTGACATTGGCCACGGCCCTCATCACGCCCTTGCCCAGGTAGCGGCTCTTGCCGTCCCGCAGCTCGACGGCCTCGTTTTCCCCGGTCGAAGCGCCCGACGGGCAGGAGGCGGAGGCCGTCATCCCGTTGTCGAGCGTCACGTAGGCCTTCACCGTGGGGTTTCCCCGGGAATCGAGGATCTCCATGGCGCGGATCGACTTGATTCTTGTACCCATTTCGTATCTCCTGTACCTGCCGGCCCGGGAGTCTTCAATTTGCCGACAGATCTTCCGAATATCGTTTCAGCTCGGCGATCATCTGACGGATCTCATCCGTCCGTCCCCGGGCGGAGGAGAGCAGCGATTCGATCGTCGCCGTTTCGTCCCGGACATACTGCACCGCCTGTTTCTGCATGCCGTCGATGGCCGCGTTGATCCGGTCCTCCCACTGGGCCGCCAGGCGGTTGATGTTGGTCTCCACCTCCCAGGGGATCTTCTCGAGGAACCGTTTTTCGAAGGCCCGGCGGAACAGAAACATCGGGATCAGAAACCAGATCAGGTCGAGATTGTAGTTGGAGGCGCGGAATGTCCGGATGTCGGGCTGTTCGGGCTCGGCGATCTTGATGTCCCACTCGGCCTCGGCCAGGCTCACGCCCAGCACCTTCTGGACGTTTCCGTTCAGGATCACGCGGAAGGCCTCCAGGGACCGTGCGAGACCCGCGTGGGCCTTCTTGAGCGTCCCGTAGAAGTGCCGTTGCTCCTTCCTGGAGACAAGGCGCATCTCCTCGGTCATCGTGTCGGCCACCCACTGCTCGTAGCAGCGCGTGAGCTGCCACAGGTTCCCCCGCCAGGTCTTCATCTCCGTCTCCAACCGCCGGATGACATCGTTCCAGAGGGGCCGCATGAGCCCCTGCAGGATGTTCATGATGAAAACCCGCGTCTGCTTCTGGTTCTCGCGGGCGATGAAGAAGAGCTGCTCCCGCATGGATTCGAAGCTCACCTTTTCGTCGAGGATCTGCCGCCGCAGGCTCTCCCGGTCCTCGTCGGCCTGCAGGGATCTCGAGGTAGCCGAGGCAGCCGCGGATCACGGAATTGGCCTTGTGCTGGAGGATCTTCCGGAACTCGAAGTCCCGGTTCAGAGCCAGCTTGAAGAAAAGTTCGGCCTCGAGCCGTTGCCGGAACTTCACCGTGTCCGTCTTCGTCGAGTAGAGGAAAATGGGGAATTCCCGATTCAGCTCCCGCTTCAGGGTGTCCTCGAAAAACCGGACGACTTCCTCCTGCTGGGACGGCGTGAGCAAGTCCGCCTTGGTGAGCAGGAGGATGATCCTCGGGGTGTACTGCGTCAGTTCGCGGATGAGCTGCACGTCGTTATCCGAAAGAGGCCGGTCGGCGCTCACCGCCAGGATGGCGGCGCCCACCTCGGGCAGCCAGTTGGCCGACACCTCCATGTGGGCTTTGAAGACGCTTCCCAGGCCGGGGGTGTCGACGAGCCGCAGCCCCGCGTAATCGGCCAGGGTTGGCAGCTCGATGTCAACCGTCTCCACGTTCTTCTCGTTCGAGGGGTTTTTCGCCTCGGCGGTGTACTCGTCGAGAGCGCTCACGGGGATCTCCTTCGCCGTGCCGTCGTAGAAGGAGATGAGGGCCCGTTCCCGCTCGCCGAACCGCAGGCGGGTGATGACCGTCGTGACGGGGATGACTCCCACGGGCAGGACGTCCCGCCCGATGAGGTTGTTGACGAAAGAACTCTTGCCGGCCTTGAACTGGCCGAGGATGGCCACGTCGATGGGCGGGTTCTCGACGAAGAGCCCCTCGCAGGCGTCGAGCTGTCGGTCGAGCGAGAGGATTTGCATCCTGTTGCAGACGGAACGGACTCGCTGCAGTGCTCTCTGCGCGACGTGCTGGATGGTGGGCGACGTCATGG
>JALOPC010000136.1 GCA_025454095.1 Syntrophales bacterium
GGCAGGCGAGGAACTCGAGGGGCGCGTCGAGGAGAGGACGGCCCAGCTCTACCGCGCGAACCTCCAGCTGGCCGGCGAGATGGAAGAGCGCAAGCGCTCCGAGGAAGCCCTGCGCGCCAGCGAGGGCAAGCTCAACGCGATCCTTCGCTCCGTCGGCGACAGCATGGTCATGATCGACCGGGACCTCAACATCATCTGGTGCAACGACAAGGCAAAGAACGCGTTTTCCGCCGGCTGTGTCGGCAGCAAGTGCCACGAGACGCTCTGCGGCAGGCAGTGGCCCTGCGAGCCCTATCCCTGTTACGCGATCCAGACGTTCCGCGACGGGGAGATCCACAGCAGCGACGCGGCGCTGACGAACCAGAACGGCCAGGAAGTGTCGTTCCACTGTGTCGCCAACGTGGCCCTGCGGGATGCCGACGGGAGCCCGGCGGCGGTGCTGACCATCCTGCGGGACATCACGGACCGCAAGCGTGCCGAAATCGCCCTCGTGGAATCGGAGAGGAAGTACAGGACCCTCTTCGAGGACTCCCTGGAGGCCATGAGCGTCTCGCGCGCCGGGAAGATGATCGACGTCAACCCCGCCTGGCTTGCCCTTCACGGCTACGACAACAAGGCGGAGATCCTGGGCCGGGACGTCATGGAGTTCATCCACCCCGAGGACCGTCACATCCTCGCCGAGCGCCGGGAGTCGTGGCCGTACCACGATCTGCGCTCCTACCAGATCCGGGACATCCGTCGGGACGGGGACATCGTCGACATCGAGGTCTGCGCAAGCCGCATCGAACTCACGGGGCAGGAGGCCATCCTCACCACGCTGCGCGACGTGACGGAGAAGAAGCGCAGCGAGCGGGAGCGGAAGGCCCTCGAGGAGAGGCTCGCGCGCTCGGAGAAGATGGAGGCCCTGGGCACCCTGGCCGGGGGCGTTGCCCACGACCTGAACAACATCCTCGGCGGCATGGTCGGCTACCCGGACCTGCTGCTCATGGAGCTTCCGGAGGACAGCCCCCTGCGCCGGGGCATTATCACCATCAAGCACTCGGGCGAGAAGGCCGCGGCCATCGTCCAGGATCTGCTGACCCTGGCGCGGCGCGGCGTGCCCGTCATGGAGCCCGTGGGCCTGAACCGCATCATCACGGAGTACCTGCGGAGCCCCGAGTTCCAGCGGCTGCGCTCGTTCCATCCCGGCACCCGCATCGAGACCGAACTGGCCGAGGAGCTTCTCCCCATCCAGGGCTCTTCCGTGCATCTCTCCAAGGCCGTGATGAACCTCGTGTCCAATGCCGCAGAGGCCATGCCCTGCGGCGGCTCGATCCGCATCGAGACCTCGAACCAGTACGTGGACAAGACGATCCGCGGCTACGACCAGGTCTCCGAGGGCGAATACATCGTCCTGAAGATTTCCGACACGGGCGTCGGGATCGCGCAGAAGGACATCAAGAAGATCTTCGAGCCCTTCTACACGAAGAAGATCATGGGCCGCAGCGGCACGGGCCTGGGCATGGCCGTCGTCTGGGGCACGGTGAAGGACCACAAGGGCTACATCGACATCGACAGCGTGGAGGGGAAGGGGACGTCATTCATCCTCTACTTCCCCGTGAACCGCACGGCGGTCAAGCAGGAGGACCGGAAGATCCCCATCGAGGATTACCTCGCGAAAGGGGAGACCATCCTGGTGGTCGACGACGTGGCGGAGCAGAGGGAATTGGCCTCGGCCATGCTGCGCAAGCTGGGCTACTCGACCGAAACGCTCGCAAGCGGGGAGGAAGCCGTCGAGTACCTGAAGGACAAGCCGGCGAACCTCGTCATCCTGGACATGATCATGGACCCCGGCATCGACGGCCTCGAGACGTACCGCAAGATCCGGGAGCACCGCCCGGGGCAGAAGGCGATCATCGTAAGCGGGTTCGCCGAAACGGACCGGGTCAAGGAGGCCCAGAAACTGGGCGCCGGCCAGTATCTGAAGAAGCCCTACACGCTGGAGAAGATCGCGATGGCCGTCCGCCGGGAACTGGACAAGGCGGCCTAGGGCGGGGATGATTCAACCTACCGAGGGAGATGGATTTGTGGAAACGAAGAGCATGATGACCAGGCAAGAGATTCACGATTTCGGAGTCCAGATCGTCTACGAGGAGATGATGAAGGACGGCTATGAGATTCTCGGGGCCAACCCGTCGCTGGCCACGACGCCGCAGATTGTGGCCAAGAAGAACGGCCGGCTCTGTTTCGTCGTTGTCCGGACCGACGTCTACCCGAACAAGGGGCGGCTTGCCGATGACCGCGAGCTGTTCTACAACCTCGAGCATGCCGAACGCAACGACGCCGTGTGCTACTTCGCCGGCGTCGGGATCTGCAACGCGGCGGCAACCGATGCCGGCGACGAGGCGGCGATGAGCGTCCCTGCCCGGGACGGCGGGTTCTACGTGGATTTCGACGGGCTCAAGATCATGACGACCCTCGACCGCGCGGGCATTGCGAACGGGAACGGACAGCAAGCCGAGGGGCAAGGGAGCCGGGTCTAGGGTTTCGGGGATAAGAGAAGAAAATGAGCAAGGCGAAGAAACGGCTTCTTCGCCTTTTTTGTGTCCGTCGCCTGCAGCCTGTCGCCGTTGGCCTGTCCTTACCGGTCGTCGACGAGGTGGGCGAAGAAGCCGAGTTCCTTCGACCGCTTGTTGAAGTCCTCCTGCGACATGTCCACCTTTCCCGACTCGGCAACGACCAGGGACTCCTGCACGCAGCCGGGGATCCAGTACTTCTCGTAACCGGGAAGGGGGGGCTTGAACTCGACTCCGGCGCGCCCGATGGCGACCTTGTAGAATTTCACCTCGCCGGGCCGGACGGTGATGCGGGGGTGGGCATCGTCGATCAGGATCGCCGTCTTTTTGAGATTTTCGTAATAGGGCACCACGTCGTCCCCCCGCGGGGTCTGGACGACGACGAGGTCGGCATGCCGGAGCGTCTCCATCCCCTCGCTGCTGATTTCCACGCGGCCCTCTGCAATGCGGATGTCGATCCCGGCGGCCCGGTAGCCTTTCTCCTTCAGGTTTGCGATGATCGCCGCGCCGATCTCGCCTACGCCCAGGATGGCGACGGTCGTTTCGCTCTTTACCAGGCCGTGCCTCCCGGCGGTCTGCTCGACCGTTTCCACCACGGCGAAGACCCGCCCTTTCAACCCGTAGACAAAGGGCTGTTCGTAGGGGAAGTGGGACTTGAAGAATCGCGGACCCTGTCCCGCGATCGCGATCGTCTTGGCCCCCGTCAGGGTCTTGGTGAGCTTGAGGTTCTTCATGATGCTGCCGACCAGTTCCTTGTCAGCCTTGAACTGGTCGACCGTGTTGGGCACCGCCAGAACGAGGCCGCGTCCCAGGCCGTTGCCGGTGGTGATGACACCGGCGACAAAGGGCTTTCCGGAAGCGGCGGGCTTGAGGAACCACTTGAACCCGCTCGGGAAGTATCCGTCCACATCCTTCTGAGAGCCCGGGTAGACGGTGAAGATGCAGTTGATTTTCAGGAGCCTGCCCAGCGTCAGCAAGAACAGCATCGGCCAGCGCATGGTGACCGCGATGAATCCGAGAAATTGCCGGGACCATTTCTTTCTGTAAATGGCAATCACCTCCCCTTCACAGTACTCCATGCCCCGTGTTGAATCGGGGCGAGCTGGAGATGCCGAACGGCCGCGAACCTATATATTTCTACATTATGCCTATATTCTCATTGCATCCTGCGCAATGGAATCATCCTGTATTACGAGCGCAACGTAAATTCATTAATAATGTTGATGATTCTTGTCAAGTTAAATTTGCGTAATGATTTAAGATATGACCAATGGTCATTTCCAGATCACTGTAAAGAAAATCGGCAATCGACCCTGTGCTTGACAAGCGTGCCTTTCCCGACTCATATAGGGCGAGCAGGAAGAGGCGCACCGATGCATTCAACTATCCGAATCCTTGCGATCTCGGCCGCTGCAGCGGCGCTGGCACTCCTGGCAGGCTGCCAGGACGGCGGCGTCGTGCGTCTTGCGGACCGCGCCGCAATCCCCTTCGACCAGATGGTTGCGGGGGCCGCGAAGAGCCGGGTCATCGTCGTGGGCGAAACCCACGACAACCGGGCCCATCACGACCTGCAGCTCAAAATCATCCGGACCCTGCACGAGGGGGGCGCCGTCCTTGCGGTCGGTCTCGAGATGTTCAGGGCCGAGAACCAGGAACTCCTGGACAAGTGGTGGCGCTGGGGGATGCCGACGGAACAGTTCGAGGCGCTCTATCTCGAGAACTGGGGGATGCCCTGGATTCTCTACCGGGACATCTTCCTGTATTCGAGGCAGAAACGGATCCCGCTGGTCGGCCTCAACGTGCCCCGGGAGGTCATCTCCAAGGTTGCCCGCGAGGGCTACGGGTCGCTCACGGAGTCCGAGAGAAAGAAGCTGCCGCCGGGGCTGACCTGCACCGTTGACGAGGCCTATCGGTCCTTTATCCGCAAAACCTTTGCCGCGCACGTGCACGGGTCGGGGCGCAGCTTCGAGAACTTCTGCGAGGCCCAGATGGTCTGGGACACGGCGATGGCGATCTACGCCCTCGAGTACCTGGACAAAAACCCGGCAAGCCGGATGGTGATCCTGGCCGGTTCGGTTCACGCCTGGAAAAGGGCAATCCCCCGGCAGCTCGCGACCATGCGGCCCGGGATGACCGTCTCCGTCATTTTGCCGGCCCCGGATGGCACAGAGGGGAAGGCGGCGCTGACGGCAGAGGACGCGGACTACCTGGTCCTTCCGTAGGGGACCGGGCACAGGGTTCAGGGGGCGGAAGCGAAGAGGGATATGACGAAAAGCCTCGAGAAGGATGCGGGACTCTACTGGGACTTGAGCCGTCACGACGAGCGGGTGCAGGACCAGTCGCACTGGGCGGGTTCGGCCCGCTGGCCCCGGGACAGGTGGCTCGAATACGGGGAGTTCAACGCCGGCCTGGCCGAGAACTTCTTCACGCGCCACGCAGCCGGGGTTTTGGCGGGAGGGTTCGGTTCATGGACGGCCCTGGACTGGGGCTGCGGCGGCGGCGCCAACATGAGCGCCCTGTGCCGGCGCTTC
>JALOPC010000137.1 GCA_025454095.1 Syntrophales bacterium
CTTCCGGAGGCCCGGCCGGCCCCGGCGCTTTGTCTCCGGAAGCCTGGCAGCCGGCCAGGATGCAGGCCGCGGCCAGGACCGCGACGGCAAGGATCGCCCTGCTTTGATGATGGACTTGCATGCAACACCTCTTCGGTTCAGTCAATGGCCTCCCCGCCGCCACCGTTCGGCGGCAGGAAAGGAACGCCTTTCGTCTTTCACGGTTTCGCGCCCCGTCGATGCCGTTCGTCATCCGGGCGCATCCTGTCTCCTGACCCCGTCCCAGCAGGCTTCGACGGCTTTTTGAATCAGCGCGTCGTCGAGCTCCACGAACCCGAGAATGTGATCCCGCAGAAGGGACAGGATGGGCCCGAAGGCCAGGGCAAAGTGCAGGGGGAGGGGAAGGTCCTTCAACGCATGACCGTCAATCCCCTCCTGCAGAAGATGCCGGAACAGATCGATGTCCCGCGCCTTCCCGAGAAGCCTCTCCCGTCGCAGGGACACCCCGTAGGGGGAATTCATGTACTGTTCGATGAACTTGAAATGGATCGCATTGGCCATGAAATACCGGATGATCATGGTGGAGAGGTAAATGAACCGCTCCCGGAGGGAACCATCGCGGGAGTACCCCTGCATGAGGGATTCCACCACCTTTTTTTCCAGTTCGCTGAAGATCTCGGCAATCAGCACATCCTTGCTCTCGAAATAGCGGTAGATCGTGCCGGCGCCCACGCCTGCCCGGTCGGCGACCATGGCCATGGGGGCCCCGTGAAAACCATGCTCCGCGATAAGTTCCAGCGCCGCGAGCACGATCTCTTCACGCTTGTCCGAATTCTTCATGATTTGACCTCTACCACATTCATATCGGAATGAACGTTCATTCCTAAATACTCTTCTCTCTCTTCCCTGTAAAGATTTTTTTTGCCCCGGCCTGTATACCCCCCTTCCCAGTGTGAAGTGAAGTATACACCTATTCACCCTTCTTCCCTTCCCTTTGCCCGCCATCACGAATCAATATTCTTTCGCCATATCAATGCCTTATCAGCAAAAGGCCTTCGGGCCGCCCCCCTGGCACAACGGTTGCTCATAACGGGGCGAGCCGCAGGAGCGGCTCATGTGCTGTAGAGAGATAAGAGGAAGCACCGAAGGAGACGACATCAAATGGCTAACGGCAAGACCGCCATCGTATTTCCGGGACAGGGTTCCCAGCGCCACGGGATGGGCAAGGATTTTTACGAGAGCATCCCCGAATGCCGCCGGATCTACGAGCAGGCCTCCGACGCCCTGGGATGGGACGTGGCGGCGCTCTGCTTTGGCGAGGACGAGAAGCTCAACCTGACCGCCTACGCCCAGCCGAGCATCGTGGTGACGGAGATCGCCATGCTGAAAGCCATCATCGACAAATACGGCATCACCCCCGACGTGTTCGGCGGTCACAGCCTCGGCGAGTACACGGCGCTGGTGGCCGCGGGCGTCCTGCCCCTGGAGACGGTGCTGCGCATCGTCCACATCCGCGGCAGCCTCATGCAGGAAGCCGTCCCGGTGGGCGAGGGCTCCATGGCGGCCGTCATTCGCAAGGATCTCAACACGCGGATGATCCGCGAACTGCTCGCCGATCTGCCCATCGACGTGGCGAACATCAACTCGCCCAACCAGATCGTCATCAGCGGCCGCTCCAAGGCCATGCCCGAGGCGGAAGAACGCCTTGCCAAGGCCCTTGCCGATGAGAACCCCACGCGGTTCGTGACCCTCAACGTGAGCGCCCCCTTCCACAGCCGCTACATGCACACCATCGAGGAGCCCTTCGAAGGCGAGCTGGCTTGCGTGCGCAGGCAGATGAAGGCGGAAAACGCCGTCAAGGTCACCTCCAACTACACGGGCAGATTCCACTCCTCCGACAAGGAGGAGGTAATCGAGCGCCTCGTGGCGCAGCTCTCGGGCACCGTCCAGTGGTGCGACAACATGAGAGCCATCGCGTCGCAGGCCGACACCGTCTACGAAATCGGTCCCAACCGTCCCCTTCGGGACTTCTTCAAAACGATCGGCGTGACCTGTGTCTCGCTGACCACACTCTCCTCCGCCGAACGGACCTTCACCGCCAACTGACCGGGAAGGGACCGCCGCCCGCGGGGATCATCCGAACACGCACACCATCAAGGAGAACTCCATGGATTTTCGCCTCAATGAAGACCAGCAGATGTACGTCGACACGGTTCGTCGATTCGTGAAGAACGAGATCCTCCCGAATATCCTGCAGATCGACAAGTCGCACGAATTCCCCTACGGGATCATCGCGAAGGCCTGGGAGCTGGGCATCCTCAACCTGAGCGTGCCCAAGGAAGTGAAGGGCTTCGAGATCGACGCCGTCTCGTCGGCCCTCATCATCAAGGAGCTCTCCTACGGCGACACGGGCATCTCCACCTCGGCCATGTGCAACGACCTGGCCAACACGGTCATCGCCCAGCACGGCAGCGAGAAGCAGAAGCAGGACTTCCTCGGCCCCTACGCCCAGGCGCCCCTGCTGGCCTCCTTCTGCCTCACCGAGCCCGGCGCCGGGTCGGACAACTCCTCCATGAGCACCTTTATCGCCAAGCGAGCCGACGGCAAGTACGTTCTCAACGGCGCCAAGTGCTTCATCACCAACGCCTCCTACGCCAGCCAGTTCACCGTCTTCTGCAAGGTCGGAAAGCCCACGGCCCAGCTGCTGGCCTGCTGCATCGTGCCGGCCGAGGAGATGTTCCGCGACGGCAAGCCCAACCTGCCGGCGAAACCCCAGACGGAACTCGCGGCCAGGGGCGGCGGCAAGATCGTCCTCGGAAAGCCCGAGGAAAAGCTCGGCCAGCACCTCTCCAACACGGCCACGGTCACCTTCGAGGACGTCGTGGTCGACGAGAGCCAGATCATCGGGGATCGCCGCCAGGGCTTCAAGTACCTCATCGACGTGCTCGACTACGCCCGGCCCATGGTGGCCGCCATCGGCGTGGGGCTTGCCCGCCGCGCCCTCGATCTGACCCTGCAGTACACCCGCGAGCGCAAGCAGTTCGGCCAGCGGATCTGCGACATGCCCGTGGCGAGGGAGACGCTCGTCGCCATGTGGAAGAAGGTGGAACTGGCGGAGCTGGCGCTCATGAAGGCGGCCGTGAAGGTTCAGGAGCGCGAGGAAGACCGCGGGATATACTCGTCCCTCGCGAAAAACACCGCCGCCGAGGCAGCCCTGTTCTGCGCCAACGAGGGGCTGCACCTGCACGGCGGCTACGGCTTCATGCAGGAGTACGAGATCTCGAAACTGGTCCGCGACGCCCACATCATCGACATCTACGAGGGCGTGCGCGAGGTGCAGCACATGATCATCGGCAGGGAACTGGTGTGACCAGGGGCTCGGGTCTAGGGTCTCGGGGATAGGGTTCGAAGGTACTGAAGAATTTTTATAAACTAGATCTTCTTCCTTCCCGATACCCTAGTCCCGATACCCGATACCCCGCTACAGGACAGGATAGACGGAACAGACTGAATCGACGGAATGGACAACATGATTTATCTGCACGGACTGGGGCATTTCTACCCGGAAAACGTGGTTACCAACCGCTTCCTGAGCGATCTCGACATCGGATCGAGCGAGGAGTGGATCGAGGAGCGCGTGGGAATCCGCGAGCGCCACACGGTCCTGCCCCTGGACTACATCCGCCAGACGAAAAACCAGGACGTCCGCGCCGCCCAGGAAGCGAGCCTCTACACCAACGGCCAGACGGCGGCCCATGCCGCCCGCATGGCCCTCGAGCGGGCGGGGATCGCCGCCGGGGACATCGGCATGGTGATCTCGGGCAGCTCGGCCCCCGACGTGGCCTCGCCGGCCGAGGCCTCGACGGTGGCCGCCGAGCTGGGCATTGATGTGCCCGCCTTCGACATGAACTCGGCCTGCACGAGCTTCGCTTTGCAGATGCACTTCCTGTCGAACATGAACGCGGGCGCTCTTCCCCCGTACATCCTGATCACGCAGCCCGAGAACCTGACGCGCTGTCTCGATTACACGGACCGCCGGTCGGCATGCCTCTTCGGCGACGGAAGCGCCGCCGCCGTCGTGTCGCCGGCCGTGCCCTCCGACAAAATCGTCGACGCGACGCACTTCGACGCCAAGCCCTCGTGCTGGGACAAGGTCGCGATCCGCCGGACGGGCCACTTCGGCCAGGACGGAAACGCCGTGCAGGGCTTCGCCATCCGCAAGACGACGGATGCCCTGCGCGTCATCCAGGCGGCCAACCCCTCGCTCAACGGCCACATGAAGTTCGTCGGCCACCAGGCCAACCTCGGGATGCTCAAGACCGTCTGCGAGCGCTGCGGGATCCGCCCCGAGAACCATTGGCACAACGTCGAGCTCTTCGGCAACACGGCCACGGCCGGCGCCCCGGGGTCGCTGAGCCTCCACTGGGACGACCTCGAACCGGGCGACCACGTCGCCCTCGTGCAGGTGGGAGCGGGACTGTCCTGGGCCCACATGATGCTGACGGTAAAGGAGCGCTCATGACCTACCAGGAATTCATGGACCGGGGCCATTTCGATCTGACGGAGATCCTGGCCGTCGTCTACGGCAACCTCGTCTCCGACGCGCCCAAGGGAATGGACGCGAAGCTCCCCGCTCCGCCGCTTCTCATGGTCGACCGGATCCTGTCCATCACGAAGGACAACCGCCACGGAACGATCGTGGCCGAACAGGACATCCGGCTCGACGCCTGGTACTTCCAGTGCCACCTGCCGGGCGACCCGGTGCAGCCGGGCTGCCTCTGCGTGGACGCCGTCTGGCAGCTCCTGGGCTTTTACTGCCTCTGGCGCGGGGCGCTGGGAACGGGGCGGGCGCTGGGCTGCGGCGAGGTCTTCTTCAGCGGCCAGATCCGGCCTTACAACAAGCGGGTGCGCTACGAGGTCAACGTAAAGCGTTTCCAGCGGCTCAAGGACTCCGGGGCGAGCATCGTCATCGCCGACGCCAACATCTTCGTCGACGGCGAGCTGATCATGACCCTGAAGGACGCCCGGACGGGCGTATTCCACGGGATCGCCTACCCGGACTACCCGCACAGGTCGGCAAACGCCGTCGGCGGCATCATGA
>JALOPC010000138.1 GCA_025454095.1 Syntrophales bacterium
CGGAACTGCAGCGGCGCCGCGGCGGACTGCAACGAGATGTTCCTGAGAAGCCTCTCCTGTTTCGTGAACCCCGGCCGCTGGTGGCGTCTCTGAGCCGGAGCCCGGGGGCCGTCCCTCCGGCGGCGGGCCCCGCCCGCCTGCGGCCGGCGCGCGTTGCGTCCGGCGGCACGAAAAGAGTCGTTGCGTACCGGGCGGGGAAATGGTAAAACCGGCCCAGGACATCACGAATAACCGGGAGGGAGCATGCCCGACTACTGGATCAAGATCACCGAACGCGAGGACGAAGACATCCGCCATCACCACTACCTCATCGAGGCCAAGGACGAGAAAGAGGCGCGGAAGCTCGCCCTGCGCTTCATGGAGCGCTTCATCGACGACGACGAGAATCCCGAGAAGATCGACGACGGGTATTCCTTCTACAACAACGCCATCCTGGTCAAGCTCTCCGACGTCAAGGAAACCACGAAGGAGCAGTTCAAGGACTTCCTGCTGAAGACCCACACGATCAACCTGGCCTGACAGCCTTCCGGGTTACGGGAGGGTGACAGCAGAAAAAAGCGGCCTGCGGGCCGCTTTTTTTATGGCCCGCCTTTCGCGGTGCGCGAGGGAGGATTCCTTCTCAAGTTTCGGCCGGCCGGGGCGATACAGTAGTAGGCCCTGTTCGCGGTTCGGCCAGGGCCCGACGACAGCGCCGGCGGGAGCCGGCAGGGAGAGAAGGATGGAGAAGCCCCGGGATTTCAGCGTGATCGTGGGTGATTTCAACGACGGCTTCGTCGAGATCGTCGCCGAGGCGGTTGCCGGCGCCCTCGACCCCGGCCAGCGGCTTTTCGTCCAGGGCACGCCGGAGGCGGACCGGATCCTGGCGATGGCCGACGAGAGGCCCGTGGACCTCTTCGTCCTGTTTCTCAACAACGTGACGTTCGGGCAATGGGGCCGCGAACTCGAGGCCGACAGCTTCGTCAAGGCCCTCATGCTGGTGCGGCACCTCAAGTCCCTCCATCGCGGGCCCGTGATCACGACGGCGGCGTTCCCCGCCGAATTCCTCTACGAGGACATCGCCCTTCGGGTCGGCGCCGACCGCTTCTTCCGGATGCCCTTCGAGGTCGATGTCTTCGCGGAAGCGGTCCGCGCGCTGTTCCCGGACCGGGCCCGGCGGGCCACGGACCCCCGCCCCGCACCCCTGTCGGCCCTGCGCGCGGGGTCGCCCGGGTTCAACGCCTGATTCCCGCGTCGGGGGCAGGCGCGGGGGGCCAGAGGCCGGATTACCGGCTTGCTGCCTGGAGCGGAAAGCCCGCTGAATGAAAACGGGGAAAGGGATCACGTGGAGAAATTCGAGCGGTCGTGGCGGATCATGAAGGCCTCCTGGGACCTTCTCAGGCAGGACAAGGAAATCCTCCTGTTCCCGGTGCTCTCGGGCCTCTCCCTGTTCCTGATCCTGCTGTCCTTCGCCGTTCCCGTCATCGCCCTGGGGGGCGTCGAACCGGTGCATCGGATTGTACGGCACAACGGCGCCGTCGGGAACCTGGTCGTGTTGTTCGCCTTCTACCTCATCAACTACTTCGTCATCCTCTTCTTCAACACCGCCATCGTCGCCTGTGCCACCATCCGGATGCGGGGAGGCAACCCCACGGTGGGCGACGGGCTGCACGCGGCCTCCACGCGTCTCTTCGAAATCGCGGGCTGGGCCGTTGTGTCGGCCAGCGTCGGCATGCTCCTGCGCACGATCGAAGAGCGGTCGAGGCTGGTGGGGCGCATCGTGGCAGGCCTGCTCGGCATGGCCTGGGGCATCACGAGTTACCTCGTCATCCCGATCCTCGTCAACGAGCGCAAGGGCCCCATGGAGGCCTTCCAGGAGTCGGCGCGCCTGTTGAAGAAGACGTGGGGGGAGGAACTGATCGGGGGCTACAGCTTCGGCCTCGTCTTTTTCGTCCTGTCGATGCCGGCCGTTGCGCTGGTCTACGGGGGCGTCGCGAGCGGCTCGGGCATCCCGTCGCTCGCCTTCTTCACCCTCGCCGTGTTCTACCTCGTCTCGCTCGCCGTCGTGCAGGCCGCCCTCCAGGGGATCTTCCAGGCGGCCCTCTACCAGTACGCCAGGAAAGGCGAGGCGCCCCGCGGGTTCGAGCGGGACGTCCTGAACGAGGCCGTCACCCCCCGGAGCTTCGGCTGAGCCCCGGCCCGTCCGGACGGGCACGGGCCTTGCACTTTCCCCTCTCGACGACTCAATCCCCACGAGGAGGTATTGCATGAAGAGGAGCCTGTTTGTCTTTGCACTCGTTGCCGCCCTGACGCTGTCCGGGGCCCTTGCCTGCCACGCGCAGCAGGACCCGTCCAACGTGGGCTCGCCCGCCTTCAAGCCGGTGTCGAGCAAGTCCGGCAACATGACGCTCAAGTACGGTTTCCTGGGGGCCTCGGTGTACGACGGCTCGACGAAGAAGTGGGACTTCCACAAGATGACGACGATCACCCGCAGCAAGGTGGAAGGGTTCGTCAACCTGGTGAACGACAGCTTCGCGCTGGCCGCCGGTCTGCACGAGGTGTCCCTCTACGATTACGGCAAGCACAAGTGGTTCACCTACAAGAAGCACGGCGCCGACGACAGCACGGGGATGCTCAAGACGAACTTCGAGATGACGAAGGACTACGTCAAGGTGAAAACCCTCAACGGGCCCTGGATCCGGTACACGAGCGCCGCGGGCTGGCAGGAGGTGTCCAAATAACAGAAGAGAAGTTGCGAAGCTGAGAAGTTTTGAAGCGTGGAGGCGCTGAAAACCGGATGTGCACTCCCTGCTTCTCCGAGCTTCTTAACTTCATAACTTCCTAACTTCCAGATTCGGAAGGGGGTGGCCGGAAGGCCGCCCCTTTCTTTTGCCCGCCGTTTGTGGCAGAAAAGAACCCGTCGGGCCCCGCCCGGCAGGAAAGGAGGAGAAAGGGCGATGTACGATTTTCTGATGACCCCGGAGCAGCGGCGGATCGTGGAGGAAGCGAGGGATCTCGTGAAGTGGGTCCCCCGGCAGATGATCCTCGACATGGACACGGATACGATCCGGTTCCCGAAGGAGTTCCTGCAGGAGGCCGGAAGGCGCAACCTCCTGGGCTGCCGCTACCCGAAGGAGTGGGGCGGCCGCGGGATGGACTGGGTCACGACCTGCATGCTCGTGGAGGAGATCGGGACCCTGGGCTACGAGATGGCCTGCGTGTTCGGCGTGGGGGCGGAACTCGTCTGCGACGCCATCATGTTGCACGGCACCGACGAGCAGAAGGAGCGCTTCGTGAAGCCCCTGCTGCGGGGCGAGCGATTCGCCGCCGAATGCCTCACCGAGCCGCGCGGGGGCTCCGATTTCTTCGGGGCCGCGACGAAGGCCGAGGACCGGGGCGATCACTTCGTGCTCAACGGCCAGAAGCGCTTCATTGTGGGGGCCGAAGGGGCGGACTTCTTCCTCGTCTACGCCCGCACGAACCCCGCCGCCAAGCCCCAGGATGCGCTCACCTGCTTCGTCGTGGAGCGGGGCCCCGGCGTGGAGACGAAGTACCTCTACGGGCTGATGGGATGCCGCGGCGGCGGGACGGGGCGCCTGGTGTTCCGCGACGTGCGGGTGCCGAAGGAGAACGTGGTCGGGAAGGTTCACGGGGCCTACGAGGTCTTCAACACGATGATGATCCCCGAGCGGCTTGGCACGGCGGCCATGACGATCGGCTCGGCGCGGGCGGCCCTCGACGTGGCCACGGCCTACACGGCGCGCCGCAAAGCCTTCGGTCAGGTGATCAACCAGTTCCAGGGCGTGAGCTTCCAGGTGGCCGAGGCGGCCATGCTGCTCGATGCCTGCCGTGCCATGGCGCACATGACGGCCCGGGCCGTCGACGCGGGAGCGAACGTGAACCTCGTCCGCCGGCTCGTCTCGGAGTCGAAGAAGTTCATTACCGAATCCTGCCAGAAGGCCGTCCACAACGCCATGCAGGTCATGGGAGGCATCGGTTACACGAACGTCTTCCCCGTCGAGCGGATCTTCCGCGACATCCGCCTCGCCTCCATCTGGACGGGCACGAGCGAGGTCATGTCGCTGATCGCGGCCCACGAGTGGTACCGGGAGCACTTCGCGCGCAGGGGGAAACTCCCCCGCGACTACGAGGCCGACGCGGCCGAGGCCCACGCCGCCGACGAGAAGGTCTACGACGACGAGGACATGTGGAAAAAGGGATGGGAGTAACCCGTCACCCGGCCGCGCGGGCTCACAAGCCGGGCAGGGTGATTGCGCCCGTGCTGTTGACGGACCCCGTGTTCTTTGCGGGGGCAAGCTGGCTGTGGGTGAGCGAGACGGTCCCGGCGTCGATTCGCAGATTGCCCGAGCCCCAGCCCACGCGAGGGGAAGCGAGCCAGCCCGCGAACGTGAGCTTGGCGGCGCTGTCGATCACCGCCCCCGGGTAGTCGGAAAAATAGGCCTGAGCCGCCGTGTAGGCATTTTTCAGGTCCGATTGGAGTTCCGCCCGGAAGCCGCGTTGCCGGTAATGAATGAACTGCGGCACGGCGATGGCTGCCAGGATGGCGATGATGCCCACGACGATCATCAGCTCGATGAGCGTGAACCCCCTTCGCCTTCCGTTCCTCGTGAACGCGCAAATCATGGGAGACCCTCCTTCGCTGGTGGAAAGCGGACGCTTTCCCGGTTGACACGCCGGAAAGAGCAGCCGGGACAGGCAATGTCCCGCACCGCGGGCCGAGCCGCGGGAGGCTCTTTCTACCCCGTCGCTGGAAGGAGGGTGCCGGAAACATAAAACGTTTTTTTTCGAAATGTAAAGAACGAAATGCGGCGGACGGGAAAAATACGAAAACCGGGTGAGAACAGGGGCGCACAGCTCATGCCGGGGACAGGGAATCCGTGCACAACGGTTGCACGTTTCGCCCCTCCTGTGGACAGCTTCGGGGTGAGCCTTTTTCGTTGACGGCGCCCGTTTCTGCCCCTAGGATCGAAAAAAACCAATACGGGGAGGCGCGATATGCTGAAGGTGAACGAGTATTTCGAGGGGAAGGTGAAGTCGATTTCCCTCACGACGAGCGAGGGACCGGCGACGGTCGGGGTGATGCGGCGACGGTCGGGGTGATGGCGAAAGGCGCGTACGAATTCGGGACCTCCACGAAGGAGATCCTGATCGTGACGACCGGCGTGCTGAAGGTCAAACTGCCCGGTGCGGCGGAATGGAAGACCTTCAAGCCCTACGAGCAGTTCGAGGTGGAGGCGAACCGGAAGTTCCAGCTCGAGGTCCCCGCCGACGCCTCGTACGTCTGCTACTACAAATAGGTCGGCTTCGGGCCGCTCGCGAACGGAGCGCCCGCTCAGGGCTTCTTATAGCTCCTGAGCTCGAAGACTCTTGCCGCCTTGGGGTTGTCGGACCGCGGGTATTCGATCATCTTGACGGCTCCCACCCCGGGGCAGACCCACGTCTGTGCAATGACATCCTTGCCGACGACAAAGCCGCCGTTCAAGCTGTCCAGGTAGTGGAGGCATCCCCGGAAGGTCCCCGCGGGCACCTTCACCTGGACCGGGTTGTCTGCAATTTTCAGGAATCGTCTCGTCCCGTCGAGCATGAAATAGGACCATTCGGTCCCCGCGGGGCCCTCCTTGAAGAAGAGGTATTCCACCTTCTTGCCCGTCCGGATGTCCGTTCCCCCGTAGAGGTAGACGGAACCCTGGGCGACCCGGATCAGGTTGGCCTGCTGATATCTCTGGGCATCGGGGGCGCCCGTCACGTCGAGCCGCTCCGTCACGAAGTAGGGCCCGGGCACTCCCGGGATGGTTGCCGTGCCGGAGACCAGCATGGTCATCACCCACGTGTTCTTGTCGTCGTGCGCCGCGTACTGCCAGG
>JALOPC010000139.1 GCA_025454095.1 Syntrophales bacterium
CCATCCCCAGCACCCACACCAACATTCTATGCCCATCGTCAGCTGTTAGTGTTTCTTTGGTGGGCTACACAGAATCCGTTCGGTGGTTCAATCTCACCAGATATCTACATAAACGGTCGTCCTGATCGCGGGTTCCAGTTCAGCTAGTCTTACGAATGCCGCATTGAACGCAAAGTGCGAATTCGAGATCGAAATGAACGGAGCTTCGCTTCCCTCGAAATGGTCCTCACGCGTGACTACCTCCCATCCCATAAAATTCCTCCTTTACTGTCAGCCGCTATATCTGCGATCAAATCACTACTCGAAATAAAAAACCCCGCCTTCTCACGAAAGCAGGGTTCATGGTTCGTTCAAGTCCCCCCGTGGTGTCTGAGTCGGTTCGTTAGATAGGGACCGATAGGGTTATTTTTTCACTTAATGAATTGGGAAAATGATGTCACGGGTGATGTTTCTTCGCCAGCCGAAATCACCTCTGGTCATCTTTCATGTCTGTTCTCAATGGTGATAGGCTGGGCATCGCTCCCTCACTTCTGCGGGGCGGCTTCCGGCCCCACGCCTCTGGCCGGGGTGCCCGCGCCGGGCACGTCGGGCTCAGCCTTGGGAATCGTTGCGCCGCGCTCTTCGACCTTCTTCTGCCGGTACTGGATGTAGGCGTTGCGGATGGAGATGTAGGGATCGAGGGCCGCGTCCTTGATCGCCTCGTAGTCGCCGATCTGCAGGGAGGTGTCGTTGATCATCTGGTATCCCCGGACACCCAGCCAGATCTCCCAGGGGTCGAGATAGGAAATCGGGTAGGAAAAGTAGTCCCCGATCATGCCCAGGGTGTCCCTCGGGCTCGAAGGCCCAAGGAAGGGCCACACGATGTAGAACCCCTGGCCGACCCCGTAGGTGCCGAGGGTCTGGCCGAAGTCCTCGTCCTGCCTGAGCAGGCCGATCTCCTCGCCCCCCGCCGGGTCAAAGAGGCCCGCCAGCCCGATCGTGCTGTTGAGCATGAAGCGGAACAGTTCCGTGGAGGCGCCGATGAGGTTGGCCTGCAGCACGCAGTTGACGAACCGGATGGGGGCCCGGAGGTTGGAGAAGAAGTTGCCCACGCTCACCCGCGCGGGCTCGGGCACGACGGCGCTGTAGCCTTCCGCCACGGGCTTGAGGACCCAGAAGTAGAGCCGGTCGTTGAAGGTGAACATGGCCCGGTTGAAGGGCTCCCAGGGGTCCGCGATCGTGACCTGCTCGGCGGCGGGGACGTCCTCCATGTCGTAGTCGAAGTCGTCCTCTTCGGCCTCGCTGCCCGCCTCGATCTTGCCTTCCGGTGCGGCGGGCGCCGCCTCCTGCGCGGCCGGCTCGGACGCTGCGGGGGGAGCAGTCAGGGCATCGGATGCCGCGGCGGGCGTCGCCTCGCCCGGGAGTGCCTGGGGCGAAGAGGCGTGCGCGCCGGGAGCAAACCCGGCCAGGACGCAGACGGACAGGGCGAGGACACTAAGCAGGCGCCTCATGATTTCTGGTCTTTCACCTTTTTCCGAAGGATGTTGATCAGCTCGTCGGGGCTGTTCTTGGCGAGAATCTCGTTGAACTGCGAGCGGTAGTTCATCACGAGGCTCACGTTCTCGACGACGATGTCGTAGCATCTCCACGTTCCGCCCTTGTCCTTAAAGACCCGGTAGTGCATCGGGATCTCCTTGGACTTGGTGACGGCCCGCGTCTGGACCTCGACCCGGTTGCCCGTGATCGGCACTTCCTTGTCGAAGACGATCTTCTCGTCGGAGTAGGCGAGGATCCGGTCCCCGTAGGTCTTTTCCAGGACCTGCTGGAACAGCGGCAGGAACTCCTTGCGCTGGGCCTCGCTGAGCTTGTTCCAGTTGCGGCCCAGGCACCACTTCGAGAGCTCTTCCTGGTCGAACATCTCGTTGTAGATCACCCGCAGCTTTTCGCGCTTGACCTCTTCCTTGAGCGACTTGTTGCGCAGCACCTCGAGCACCTTGTTGACCTCGGCGCGCACCGTCTCGAGGGGGGTCGCGGCCTGGGCCGTCGCGGGGCCCGACACGAGCAGAAGCAGGCTCAGCACAACCACCAACCGTTTCATCGTCTTCATCCCTGTCATTTCTTTTCCGGCTCCTCTTTCTTGACGTCTCCAAAGGCATACTTGCTGATCAGGTCACCCACGTCCACGGCGGCCTGCGTCTGGATGATCGAATCGCCCGGCTTGAGGGGGTCGCCCAGGCCGCCCGGGTCGATGCTGACGTACTTGTCGCCGATGAGCCCCTCCGTCTTGATCGCCGCGAGGGCGTCCTCGTAGATCTTGACGTCCTTGCGGATGAGCATCTCCACCTGCGCCTGCTGGGCCTCGGAATCCATGCCCAGCCGCTCCACCCGCCCCACCTCGATGCCGTACATCTGCACGGTGCTGCCGGCCCGCAGGCCCGAGACGGAGCTGAACTTCGCCAGGACGCGGTACTGGTCGCCTTCGAGGATGCCGATGTTGCCGAGCTTCAAGGTCAGGTACCCCACGCACAGCAGCCCTATTGCAACGAAAATGCCGACGGCGGTTTCCATGACGTACTTTTTCATCTGCCTTCTCCCTGGTTGATGCATCGGATGCGGGAAACGACTTTCTGCTCCCGCCGTGCCCGCGCGATCACGGAATCGATATCCTCGTCGGACCGTCCCTGGGCCAGCCCGGCCAGCATGGCAAGCTCCACGCACACCGCCGAAGCGGACAGCTTCTGCGCCGAGGACCAGATGTCGAGGATCGCCTGCTCCTGGCCCTGGAAATCGCGGACATACTCTCCCAGGATGCTGTCCGCCTCCGCCCGGTCCGTCGTGGGCAGGACCGTGACGTATTCATTCAGGCTGCGGCGCGTGGAAAAGCCGCCGATCGCCCCGAAATGCTTGCCCAGAAAGACGCCCAGGCTCCGGATGGCCTCCTGCGCCGCGTCGTGGCCCAGGTTCGCCGCCACGGCGTCGAGCCCGTCCAGCGAAAACACGGCCACGGCATAGGTCTCGCCGAGGGCGCCGCCGCGCAGCTGCCCCTGATACCGCAGCTTGAACTGCCGCCTGGAGTGAAGGCCCGTCAGTTCCTTCTGCAGCCCCTCGAGGCTGTGCACCACCTCCTCCTTGAAGGGGTGGTCGAAATCCTCGAACTCCTCGGGGGTGCCCTGGAACACGATGCTCTTCCCGTAGAGGGCGAGGATGCGGTTCGAGATGAAGTACACGTCCGGGATCTCGTGGCTCACCAGGATCGCCGTAAAGCCGAAGGTGCGCTGGTACTGGGCGATCATGCCGAGGATCGCGTTCTTGCGGACGGGGTCCTGGCCGGTGGTCGGTTCGTCGAACAGCACGATCTGGGGGTCCGTCACCAGGGCGCGCGCCAGGGCCACGCGCTTCTGCATGCCCCCGGAGATCTCCGAGGGGTACTTGCCGACGGCGTCGGCGAGCTCCATCTGTTCGATGCGAGTCATGACCCGCTGCCGGACCTCGGCAGGGCTCAGATTCGTCGTCTCCTGCAGAGGCAGGGCGATGTTCTCGAACACCGTCATGGAGTCGAACAGCGCGTTGCCCTGGAACATGTAGCTCATGGGCAGGTCGCGCCTCCGGATCTTGTCCAGGGGCTGTCCCCGGAAGAGGATGGTCCCCTCGTCGGGCTTGTGCAGCCCGATGATGTGCTTGAGCAGCACCGTCTTGCCCGTGCCGCTCAGCCCGATGATGGTCGTGACCTCTCTTTCGTAGATCTGCAGATTGACGCGCTCGAGCACCACCTTGTCGTAGAAGCGCTTCGAGACGTCCTTGAATTCGATCAGCGGGGTTGCCATGCTCTACCCTGGTTTTTCTAGATCAGCAGCGAGGTCACGATATAATCCGCAATCAGGATCAGCACGCAGGAGATCACGACCGCCGCGGTCGTGGAGCGGCCGATGGCCCTCGCGCCGTAGCTGTCGGACCGCATGTGCGCGAAGTAGCCCTGGTAGCAGCACACGGTGGTGACGATCACGGCGAACACGATCGCCTTGACGAACCCGTCGGTGACGTCCTTCATGTCCACGCTGGACTCGACGCGGTACAGGTACGTGCCGGCGTTGACGCCCAGCAGCAGCACCCCCGAGATGTACCCGCCGACGATCCCGACGACGTCGAAGATGGCCGTGAGCAGGGGGAAGCTGATGATGGAGGCCGCGACCCTGGGGCTGATGAGGTACCGAAGCGGGTCGATCCGCATCGTCCCGAGCGCGTCGATCTGTTCCGAGATTCGCTGGCTTCCGATCTCGGCCGTGATGGCCGACCCCGCGCGGGCCGTGATCATGATGGCCGTGAGCACCGGCCCCAGCTCCCGGATGAGCGAAAGGGCCACCAGGGTGCCGAGCGCGCCCTGCGAGCCGAACTTGACCAGTGCGTGGTAGGACTGCAGGCCCAGGACCATGCCCGTGAAGAGCCCCACCAGCATGATGATCGGCACGGAGCCCGCCCCGATCAGGTAGAGCTGCTCGAGGACCTTCATCAGCTGCTTGGGCCGGAAGATCCGCAGGACGCCCAACGAGAGGAAGATGGTCGCGGCGCCGAGGTTGTTGACCCAGTTGATCGCCTTGCGGCCCAGGGCGGCAAAGGGATCCGTCAGCCACCGGACCGGTTGACGGCCGGCTTCATTCCCGGGCTTTGGATCTGGCGTCATGTCTTGTTTCCTTTTTCGCCGGGCGGCGTGGCGGTCGGAGGCGTTCCGTCCCGGGGATAAAACTGAGGCAGCTTATCACAAAATACAGGGGCATTTAAAGCCCCATTCCCAATGCCGGTTTCGACCGCCGGCCCCGTTTCCCATGCATGCCGCATGCCCGTTTGCCGGATCAATACGGCATCGCCGCGGACAACCCTCCCCCCGCCCCTGCCCGATTTGTCTACCATTTTGCAGCAAGCGGTGCTAATTTCCCAGGCCATGAACCGCGCATCCGTGATCGTCGTGGCGTCCCTGGCCTGTTTGCTCTGCACCCCGCGCGCCGGGAACTCCTCCGGCATCACGCCGTTTCACACCTCGAACCGCAGCCCCGTCGTGCAGATCTTCGGCCTGCCGGCCATCGGCAATGCGCGGATTCTTGCGA
>JALOPC010000140.1 GCA_025454095.1 Syntrophales bacterium
TGAAAGAACGTGCAGCCGCCGAGGAGCAGGAGCACGCAACCGAGGATGATCAGGTTCCTTTTCTTCATGGGCACCCTCGAAAATCCCCCTTACATCCCCCTTTTGAGACTGTGGCATAATCAGCCCTCGTCATTGCGAGCGACCGAAGGGAGCGCGGCAATCTCAATCTTTTCCGGAACATCCGAGATTGCTTCAGTCGCTTCTCTCCTTCGCAATGACATTGCGACACAGTCTCTTTAGAAAGGGGGAACGAGGGGGATTTTCTTCCGTCAAGCTCTGCGGCCCTGCCCATCACACCTCGATGATCATCGCGAACTCGTCGCAGAAGTCCGGATACTTCCAGCATTGAGCGCGAAGATCCGGTAGATCTCCAGGGTGATCGCCTCGGAGATGCAGGCCTCCACCAGCTTCTTGCCGATTCCCTTCTTGCGGTACTCGTCGGCCACGTAGAGGGAGCGGATCTCGGCGAGGTTCTCCCAGAAAAGGTGCATGGCGACGACGCCCACGATGGGCCCGTTGTCCTCTTCCATGTAGACGTAGAAGTCGCGCAGGCTGTTGTAGAGGTCGACGAGCGAGCGGGGCAGCATCTCGCCCTTGGCCGCCGAGAGGTTGATGATTCGGTGGATCAACTTGACGTCGCTGGTCTTCGCTTTTCTGAGCATCTCGTTACTCGTCTTTTTCGTTCGTCGTTGATTTCGATTGATTTGTCAGTAAAACGGGTATCGGGGCTCGGGTATCGGGAAGGAGGCAGATTTCATTTATAGAGACCCCCGTGTACCTTTCGACCCTATACCCTATACCCTATACCCGAAACCCTAGTCCCTTCTTTTCGCCGCCTTCAGCATCTCCCTCGCTGCGGCGCGCGTCTTGTCCGTGATCTCCACGCCCCCGAGCATCCGCGTGATCTCCTCGAGGCGCTCGTCCTCGGCGAGCTGCCGGACATCCGTTTTCGTCCGCCCGTCGGAAACCCGCTTCGTCACCTGGTAGTGCGTCCGGCCGAAGGAGGCGATCTGCGGCAGGTGCGTAATACAGATGACCTGGTGGTGCTTCGAGATGTCGCGGAGCTTGCGCCCCACGATCTCCGCCGTGGCGCCGCCGATCCCGCTGTCCACCTCGTCGAAGATGACCGTCCCGACGGACCCCGCCCTCGCAAGGGCCTTCTTCATGGCCAGAACGATCCGCGACAGCTCCCCGCCCGATGCAACGCGGTTGAGCGGCTTGAGCGGCTCCCCCACATTCGTGGAGAGATGGAACTCCGGCTGGTCGGCCCCTTTCGGGTTCAGCGGCGCAAGGCCCTCGCCGTCCGGGGCCGCCTCCTGGAACCGGACCGAGAACCGCGCCTTTTCCATCATCAGGGCATGGATCTCCGCCTCGATCGCCTTCTCCATGGACTCGGCCACGCGCCGCCTCTCGGCGGAGAGCCCTGCGGCCTGCTCCCGCAGGGCGGTCTTGCGTTTCGCCAGTTCCGCGTCGAGCGCCTCGATGTCCTCGGCCGCGCTCGCCAGGCCCTGCAGCTCCTCTTTCAGGGCCTGCCCGGTCTTGAGAACGCTCTCGACGGAGCCGCCGTATTTCTTCTTCAGCCTGCCGACCGCTTCGAGGCGGTCGTCGACCTCCTCGAGCCGTGCGGGGTTGGAGGGGATTTTCCCGAGATAGTCCCGCAGCGCCCGGGACGCATCCTCGAGCTGGATGGCAAGCGACTTCATCTCGTCTTCGGAAACCGTGAAATTCGGGTCGATGCGCCGGATGTCCCGGATGTGGGCCGTCACGCGGCTCACCTGACCGACGACCGATTCCTCCTGTCCGTAGAGGACCTCGTAGGATCGCTGCGCGAGTTCCGTCAGCTTCGCGGCATGGAGCAGGATTTTCTTCTCCTCCTGCAGGGCGACGTCCTCCCCTGCCAGGAGGGACGCCTTCTCGATCTCGCCGACCTGAAACCGGAGGAACTCCTCCCGCTCTGCGCGGTTGCGGTTCTTCGCCGCCAGATCGTCCCGCCTCGCCCGCAGCTTCTGGACCTCGCCGTACTCGGCGGCGAACCGGTCCCGCTCGGCCCCGAGATTGCCGAACTCGTCGAGGATGTCGATGTGGCTCTCCGGGTCGAGCAGCACCTGGTGCTCGTGCTGGCTGCAGATGTTGACGAGCGCCTCGCTGATCTCGCCGAGCATGGCCACGGTGGCAAGATTGCCGTCGACGTAGACCCGGTTCTTCCCCGATCGGGACACCACCCGCTTGACGACGAGCTCCCGGCCGGGGTGGAATCCCATCACGCGAAGCCTCGCCTGGAGAGCTTTGTTCGCGCCGATGTCGAAGACCGCCTCCACGACGGCTGCGTCCTCCTCGGAACGGATCAGGTCGGTCGACGCGCGGTCCCCGAGCAGGAGGCCGATGGCCCCGATGAGGATCGACTTGCCCGCCCCCGTCTCTCCCGACACGACGTTGAGCCCGTCGTGAAAGGCCAGGTCGAGCCGGTCGATGATGGCGAAGTTGGTGATGCCCAGGTCCTTCAGCATGTTACGTTCGGTTCGCCGCCGTCGGTGAGCCGCCCCAGCCGAGTTTCGATCGCAGGATCTGCAGGTAGTCCCTCCGGGCCGACACGACCAGCTTCGTCACGCAGGCCGACTTCCGCACGGAGATGGTGTCGCCGGGCTTGAGGTTGTAGGTCACCTGGCCGTCGCAGCTCATGATGGCCCCCGCTTCGCGCGTCCAGAGCATGACCTTCAACACCGCCGCCGCGGGCAGGATGACCGGCCGGTTCGTCAGCGTGTGGGGGCAGATGGGGTTGAGGATGACCGTGTTCAGAACGGGCAGCACGATGGGCCCGCCGGCCGACAGGGAGTAGGCCGTGGACCCCGTCGGGGTCGAGATGATGAGCCCGTCGGCCCGGTAGGTCGTGAGGTACTGCCCGTCGACGTGGGTCTCCAGGTCCACCAGGCGCGAATAGTTGCCGCGGTTGATGACCACGTCGTTCAGCACGGAACACTCGAAACTCTCGCCCCGGTCGTCGTGGACGGCGACGTCGAGCATCATGCGGCTCTCCGTCCGGTAGTCCCCCGCCAGCACCCCCTCGAGCGCGTCGAACATCTCGTTGAGGTTGATGACGGTGAGATACCCGAACGTGCCCATGTTGACGCCGAGGATCGGCACGCTCGATTTCCTCATGATGCGCGCCGCCTGCAGGAGCGTGCCGTCCCCGCCCATGGTGACGACCAGGTCGGCCCGGCTGCCCAGTTCGTCGCCGTGATAACCCCGCGCGCCGAGTTTGGCGGCCGCTTCCTTCTCCAGCAGCAGCTCCAGGCCCTTGCCCCCGATCCAGTCGGCCAGCCGTGCGATGTTCTCCACCACGTGAGTCTTGTTTGCGTTGCCGACAACGCCGATCGCCTTGATGCCCATCTATCCGAACCCCTCAGAATTTCGGCAGAAACGTAACATAAATCGAACGCGCTGTCTATCGTGATGTGCCCCGGGAATGCAGGGGCCCGGAAGGTTCGGCGGCAAGCGGGAAACACCCCGGATCGACGGCCCTGTCGAACATTCGTCGTTGACAAGGCGAGCATTCTTACGCTACGGTGCCTGCCTTCACAGGAGGAGTCATTATGGGGTTGCTGAAAGGATCGCTGACCTTCTCGAGATACCGGGTCAAGGGAGAGGTGCCGGAGGAATTCCGCCCCTTTTTCGATCGCCAGATCAAGAAATACGCCTTCCAGGAGCTGACGGCATCGGCCGAGGAGCAGGCCTTCGGCTGGACCTGCCTGGAGAATCCCCTCGATACGCGCTTCGAGGGGGCGAAGTACAGTGCGGGCGACTTTTTCTACTTCGCGCTGCGTGTCGACAAGAAATCGATCCCGCCTGCGCTGCTCCGGCTCAAGTGCCTCGAAGAGGAGCGCAAGGCCCTCAAGGACAGCGGCAAGAAGAGGCTCTTCCGCGAGCAGACCAAGGAAATCAAGGAGCGCATCTACCTCCACCTGCTGACGAGGGCCTACCCCGTCCCGTCCCTCTATGACGTGCTCTGGGCCCCTACCGGCGGCTGGCTCCTCGTCGGCTCCCACGCCGACAAGGTGTTCGAGATCTTCGAGGATCTCTTCAAGATCAGCTTCAACACGAAATTCACCCCCTGCCTGCCCTGGGACGCGGAACAGCTGGACCGGAAAACGGCGGCCGCGGTGTCGGCCCTCGAGGGCGGCTCGTTTCTCGAGCCTGCGAAGGGCTCCGGCGAGAAGGGCGAGCCCTCGCTTCTCGCCCGCGAGTTCCTGACCTGGCTCTGGTTCAAGTCCGAGGAAAGAAACGGGACGATCGCGATACCCGGGAAGACCGAGGTGGAGCTTACCTTCGAAAAGAGGGTCGTCCTGGAATCCGGCGAAGGCGAGTATGCGGAAACGGTGGCCTGCCAGGGCCTGCATGCGGACCTGCGGGAGGGCAAGGCGGCGATCCGCGAGGGCAAGAAAGTGCGGGAGGCCCGCCTGCGCCTCGAGAAGGACGGCGATCGCTGGGAGTTCACCCTGAAGGCCGACCGGTTCCAGTTCCAGTCCATGAAGCTCCCGCAGACGGGCGGTCTCGACGCGGAGGGCGAGGAAAAGGAAGGGGGCATCCTCGAGCGGATCTACCTGGTCGAAACGGCCCTGAAGACCATGGACGAGCTGTTCGCCTTCTTCCTGAGCCGGCGCCTCTCGGCCCAGTGGGCCTCGGAAGAGATCCCGCGGGTCAAGACGTGGCTGAAGGGGTAGCAAGCAGGGCAATACAAATCCCCCTTTCGTCCCCCGTTGCAAAAGGGGAATAGAGGGGGATTTTCATTTCATGCTTCCATCTAGAAGATCAGCTGCGTCAGGGCGCCGAGCAGGGCCTGGTTCTCTTCCTCCGTGCCGACGGTGATGCGGATCTTGTCGTCCAGTCTCGGCCGGTCCCAGTAACGGACCAGGATCCCCCGGTCCCGCAGTTCCATATACAGGTAACGGGCGTCGCCCTTCGGCGGCCGGGCCAGGATGAAATTGGCCTGCGAAGGCCAGAGCGCAAACCCCATCTTCCGAAGCGCCGCAGCCAGCGCGGCCCTGGAGGCCTTGATCTTCCCCGCATTGGCCTTCATCCAGGCCTGGTCCTTCATGGCGGCCGCCGCCAGCCTCAACGCGACGGCGTCGACGTTGTAGCTGTCCTTGATCTTGATGAGACCCTCCAGCAGTTCGGGCCGTGCCACGCCGAAGCCCACGCGAAGACCCGCCAGCGAGTAG
>JALOPC010000141.1 GCA_025454095.1 Syntrophales bacterium
GGATGGTCAACAAGGTCATTCTCATCGGCAGGCTCGGGGCGGACCCCGAAGTACGCTACACGCAGGACGGGACGATGGTGACGACCCTTCGCATCGCCACGGACGAGTCGTGGAAGGACAAGAACGGGGAGAAGGTGCAGAAGACCGAATGGCACCGGGTCGTCACGTTCCGCAAACTGGCGGAGATCTGCGGGAGTTATCTGTCCAAGGGCCGCCTGGTGTTCATCGAGGGGAAACTTCAGACCCGGTCCTGGGAAGACAAGGAGGGCCAGAAACGCTACATGACGGAAATCGTCGCCTCGAACATGCAGATGCTCGAATCGAAGGGAAGCGGCGGCAGCCGCGAGGCCGCGGGCCCCGACAGCGGGATGCCCTCCTACGGCGGAGGCGAGCAGGCCCCCGACGAGGACGTGCCGTTCTAGGGGCGGCAACCACTCGCAGACGTCAAAAGGCCCGGTCGCGTGACCGGGCCTTCTTTTTGTCCGTTCGTTTCCACGTGCATCCGGAGAGGCGCGGGGTGCCGCATCCGTACCCGGAGGGGCACTCAGCCCTGCTTCTTCTCTTCGATCTTTTTCGCTTCCGCTTCCTCCTCGCCTTCCTTGGAGGACTTCTTGAAATTCCGGATCCCCTTGCCGATGGCGCCCCCGATTTCGGGGAGTTTCCCCGCCCCGAAGACAATGAGGATGATGACGAGGATGATGATCAGTTCCGGCATTCCCAATCCAAACATGGTGTCTGTCTCCTTGCTGTCGCATCGCCCGGGGCTTGCGGCCCGGGCTTGGCTGCTGTGTTATTCCGTGGCCGGTTTCGGCTCTTCCGGCTTCTTTTTCTCCACGCGCTTCCCCTCGGGGTAGACCAGGTGCACCACCTCGCCGCGCTTGCCGGGGCTTCCCAGGGACTGCCCCTGGAAGGTGATCTGGACGCCGCCGGCGTTGCCGAGATCGACGGTGATCTTTTCCTTCGCTTCCGTGCTCACCTTCTCGCCGGCCTGCAGGAGCCTCTGGACAGCCGGTGTCTTGTCGGCCCTCACCTGGACCCATGCCGCCTCGGTGGCCTCGATCGTGAGGCTCAGGGCGCCCCCCGCTGCGGGCGGCGGCGCCGCGGCCGCGGGTTCCTTCTTTTCCACTGCAGCCGGCGGGGCGTCCGGCTTCTTCGGTTCGGGGGCTGCGGCCTGCTGCTGCGGCTGAGGCGGGGCCGCTTCGGGCTGCTGCGCGGGCTGGGCCGGCGGTTCCTCGGGCGGTTTCACCTCGGCAGGCTTTTCGGGCGGCTTGACCTCTTCCCGGGCCGCGGTTTTTGCCGGTTGGGGCTTCTCGGGCCTGTCCTGGAACGCATAGACGCCCAGGATCACGATCACGGCCATGGCCAGGACGGTCCAGCCGGCCTTGCTTCCCATGCCCCCGATCCAGTCCAGGAAGGCCTTCCCCGCGTCGGGCCCCTTCGCTTCCCCGGCTGCCTGCGCTTCGGGCGGCGCGGGCGGGAGGGTTTTTTCGATGTGTTTCGCGTATCGCGCCAGGATGGGCCCGGCATCGACGCCCAGGAGACCCGCGTAGGTTTTGATGAAGGTCTTCGTGTAGACGGGCTCGGGCAGATCCTCGAAGCGGCCGTTCTCGATGGACTCCAGGAAGGAAAGCCGGATCCGGTAACGGCGGGCGATGTCTTCCAGCCGGAGGCCTTTGGATTCGCGGGTGCGTTGCAGCTCTGCGAAAAACTCGTTTTTCAGATCCGTTTTCTCCACGGTCTTGCCTTTCCAGCCTCCCGGGTCCGCGAGTTTTGGCTAGGTTTATCACCAATATGCGGGCCGTGCAACAGAAAATGTCCCGCCCTGCGGGGGCGCGCGGCCGATCGGGGCGCATCGGTTTTTTCTTCACAGAGCGGGCCCGTTGCGATATGGTGGGCCGCCCGAGAAAACAACGGATGGTGACCATGGGATCGTACAGGGATTTTGCCGCGGAACTGGCGCTGGAGGCAGGGCGTTTCCTCAAGGGAAGATTCAACACGGCGCACGACATCACCTACAAGGGGGAGATCGACATCGTGACGGAGGCCGACCGGGGCTGCGAGGCGCTGCTGATCGCGCGCATCGAGAAGGCCTTCCCGGGTCACGGGATTCTTGCCGAGGAGACGAGAGGGGCGGCCGAGACGAGGGAGTTCACCTGGATCGTCGACCCCTTGGACGGGACCACGAACTACGCGCACCACTACCCCGTGTTCTGCGTCTCCATCGCCCTGCAGCACGGAGGCGAGGTCATCGCCGGCGCCATCTGCAACCCGATGCTGGAGGAGCTCTTCGTCGCAGAGAAGGGCGGGGGGGCCTGCCTGAACGGGCAGCGCCTCGCCGTCACGAAGACGGCCGAGCTGACGCGGAGCCTTCTCTCCACGGGCTTTCCCTACGACATCCGCGTCAACCCCGACAACAACATCAACTATTTCAACGCCATGGCCGTCCGGGCGCAGGCGATCCGGCGCGCGGGTGCCGCCGCCCTGGATCTGGCCTACGTCGCGGCAGGACGGTTCGACGGTTTCTGGGAGCTGAAACTGCACCCCTGGGACACGGCGGCGGGCTGCCTCATGGTGACCGAGGCGGGCGGGCGGGTGACGGACCTCTTCGGCGGGCCCTTCAATCTTTACTCACCGCACGTCCTGGCGACGAACGGGAGGATTCACGAGGCCATGTCGGAGATTTTGAAGGAGACGGACCCGATGGATGCGAGACTCGTGAAGAAATGAGGGTCTAGGGTATAGGGTCTCGGGTATAGGGAAGGTACTGCAGATTATTTTGTATAGACGGAATCTTCTTCCATCCCGATACCCTAGTCCCGATACCCGATACCCCTCTTCCGCACCGGATAGACCGACTAGACGGAACAGACCCGGCGGCTATTTACCCTTGATGAACGCCTCCGTCATTTCGCAGGCTTCTTCGTCCGTGAACTGCCTGGGCGGATGCTTCATGAAGTAGGCCGAGGGGCCGTAGAGGATGCCGCCGATCCCCTTGTCGAGGGCGATCTTGCAGCAGCGGATGGCGTCGATGACCACGCCGCCCGAGTTGGGGGAATCCTCGACGGAGAGCCGCATCTCGAGGTTCATGGGAACGTCCCCGAAAATGCTTCCTTCCATCCTGAGGAAACAGACCTTGTTGTCCTTCTGCCAGGCCACCCAGTCGCTGGGGCCGATGTGGATGTTCTCCGGCGTGAGCCGCTTGCCCGTCTGGGACTGCACGGCCTCGGTCTTGGAGATGCGCTTGGACTTGAGGCGGCTGCGGTCCAGCATGTTGAGAAAATCCGTGTTGCCGCCCGTGTTGAGCTGGTAGGTCCGCTCGAGTTTCACCCCCCGCAGGTTGAAGAGGTGCGTGAGCACCCGGTGGATGATCGTGGCCCCGAGCTGGCTCTTCACGTCGTCGCCGATGATGGGCAGGCCCTTCCTCTCGAACCGCGCCGCCCACGCGGGGTCGCTGGCGATGAAGACGGGGATGTTGTTGATGAAGGCCACGCCGGCCTCGAGGGCGCAGCCCGCGTAGAACCGGGTCGCCTCTTCGGAGCCCGCCGGCAGGTAGTTCAGCAGGATCTCGGCCCCCGAGTCCTTCAAGGCGCCGACCACGTCCTTTTTCGTCGCCTGCTTCTGTTTTGCCGGGACAAAGGCAAACCGGGGGTCGTACTGGCTCATGTGGGGGGCGACGCTGTCGAGCATCTTCCCCATCACGACCCGGGCCCCTTTCTTCGGGACCTTCGGCTGGAAGACGGCGGTGCAGTTGGGCGGCTGGAAGATGGCCTCGGCGATGTCCTTGCCGACCTTGCGGCGGTCGATGTCGAAGGCGCAGACCACCTCGATGTCGGAGGGCCGGTAGCCGCCGATGTCCCAGTGCATCAGGCCGATGAGATCCTTCGGTGATTTGTTACGGTAATACTCGATTCCCTGGATCAGCGAAGAGGCGCAATTCCCGACACCCGCGATTGCAATCCGGACCTTCCCCAAAACATCTCCCCCTTTTGTCCAGCTTAAACCCGACTCGGATGATTTCGCAAGCGATACTATTACAACATATCGCGGGACAATTCAACGGGAAGGACGCAAAAAGCTGCGGAACTCATTTTCCCGCCGCCCCGTAGTGCTCGTCGATCCACTTGAGGTACTCGCCGCTGCGGACGCGGGTCACCCACCCGGCGTTTTCCAGGTACCAGAGGATCGTCTTGCGCAGGCCCGTGCGGAAGGACTCGAGGGGGGCCCATTTCAGCTCCGACTGCAGCTTGCTCGAGTCGATGGCGTAGCGCCAGTCGTGGCCGGGGCGGTCCGTGACGAAGGTGATCAGCTCGCGCCGGGGGCCTGCGCCGGCCCGGGGGCGGATCTCGTCGAGGATGTCGCAGATGCCGTGGACGACGGCGATGTTTTCCTCCTCGGAGTTGCCCCCGATGTTGTAGGTCTCGCCGCGGCGCCCGTGGTTCATGATCGTCCAGATGGCCTCGCAGTGGTCTTCCACGTAGAGCCAGTCGCGGACGTTCTTGCCGTCGCCGTAGACGGGAAGGGGCTTGCCCTCCAGGGCGTTGAGGGTGATGAGCGGGATCAGCTTCTCCGGGAACTGCCAGGGCCCGTAGTTGTTGGAGCAGTTGGAGATCGTCACGGGCAGCCCGTAGGTCTTGCAGTAGGCCCGCACGAGGTGGTCCGAAGACGCCTTCGAGGCGCTGTAGGGGCTGTTGGGCTTGTAGGGCGTCGTCTCGGTGAAGAGGCCTTCCTTGCCGAGGCTGCCGTAGACCTCGTCGGTGCTCACGTGGTGGAAGAGGCGGAAGCCCTCCGCGTGGTTGCGCGCCGCCTCGAGGAGGTTGAAGGTGCCCACGATGTTCGTGAAGATGAACTCGGCGGGCCGCTTGATCGAGCGGTCCACGTGGCTCTCGGCCGCGAAGTGGCACACCGCGTCGATGCCGTACCCGGTGAAGATTGCGTCCATCCTCTCGAGGCTGCAGATGTCCTCCCGCAGGAAGACGTAGCGGCCGGGGTAGCGCTTTTCGAGATCGCTGAGATTTTCGGGGTTCCCGGCGTAGGTCAGCTTGTCCGTAGGTCAGCTTGTCCACGTTCACGAGCCGGCCCTCGAAGCCCGACTTCTCCAGCAGGGAACGGATGAAGTTGCTGCCGATGAAGCCGCAGCCGCCGGTGACCAGCAGGTTCTTGAATTCCATCGTGTCTCCTTGTCGTCGCACCGTTTCTTGTGCGGCATCTTTCGTGAAGGCCGCGGAAGTTGCGAAGTTGGGAAATTGCGAAGCTTGGACGATTTCGAAGAGTTGTCAGATCGTAGGTCTGTCCGGGCTTCCCAACTTCAAAACTTCTCAACTTCAATCTTTTCCCCGCCCGGCATGGAACTTGCGAATCCTGACGCCGGAGGGTCGATCTGCACGTGATGCCAACTACCATGAATCCTTCGAATTCTCAACGGGCAATCCCGCGGCCGGCCGGGAAGGGACGGCAGGCATGGTGAAGAACAATCCGGGGGCGGACCCGAAGCTCCACTGCTCCGAGTGCCGGCACTTCTTCATTACCCACGAGCCGGCCCACCCCTACGGCTGCCGCGCCATGGGGTTCAAGTCCCGGGAGCTCCCGTGCACCGTCGTGCTGCGCAGCTCCGACGGGCCCTGCCTGCTTCACCGGCCGAAGGGCAAACCCGGCAATCCGTGAACGAGAGCCGCATTTTTTATTGCATTTCGGGGCATGGATGTTATAGGAAGCAAAAAACGAATGCGCCGGGCAGCGATGCCCGTGCCCGTGCGGGGTTCACGGTACATGAGTCCGAAAAAAGTATCGAAGAAAGCGGAAGAGCAGGCCGACCGGGGCAGGGGAAGCTCTGCGGAGGGCGCGATCAGCGCCCTGCTGACGGTCAGCCGGGCCATCACGTCCGAAAAATACCTGGAAGACATCCTGGGCCTGATCGTCACCGTGACCGCCGAGGTCATGGAGTCCAAGATCTGTTCGCTCATGCTCATCGACGACGACGGCAAGCTGCACGTCAAGGCCACCCAGAGCATGAGCAAGGAATACAACAAGAAACGGCTCGTGGAACTCGGCAAGGGCATCGTCGGGAAAGTGGCCTCGGAAAACCGCCCCGCCATCGTGCGGGACGTGAGGGAAGAGGAAGAGTACATCTACCGCGACATGGCGCGCAAGGAAGGCCTCGTCTCGCTGCTGTCCGTCCCCCTGGCCGTGAAGGGCCGCGTCATCGGCGTCATCAACTGCTACACCTCGCGTCCCCACGATTTCACGGAGGCCGAGGTCACCGTTGTCACCACGATCGCCAACCAGGCCGCCGTCGCCATCGAGAACACGGAGCTGCTCGTCCGGAGCCGGGTCATCGAGGAGGAACTCGAGTCGCGCAAGCTCATCGAGCGGGCCAAGGACATCCTGGCGACCGAAAACGGAACGGGCGGCGAGGAGGCCTACCGGAAAATCCGGCAGATGAGCATGAACATGCGCCGTCCCATGCGCCAGATCGCCGAGGCGATCATCATCTCCCGGGGCGTCGACGCGGGTTCGTGACGCAGGCCCGCCCCGGTGGCCTTTTCGGGCGGGGCCGCTCCGTCACGAGGCGGCGTAGCAGATCAGTTTCTGGTTGACCACGTCCGACACCAGCCTCAGGTCCTTTTCCCTGACATCGTAGACCCGGACCACCTTCTCGTAACGGCCCTCGTTCGGCAGCAGGTCGAGGAGCCGGTTGGGCAGGCTCTCGAGCCAGCCTTCGTTGAAGAAGACCCCGTCCTTTTCCGGGTAGATGGCCATGTAGAAGATGTCCGTCTCGACCAGGTCCTGGAAGAAGTGCGTCCCGAAGGAGAGGTCCGGGATGAGGCTCCCGTCGCGGTAGGCGATTTCCGCGATGACCGCGATCTTGCTGATCTCCGAAAACGTCACGGGAACCCCCATGGCCGGGGTGGTCGTCCCCCAGCGGCCGGGACCGAAGACCGCCGTCGGCATGTCCTCCCGCCGGTCGATCAGCTTGTTGAGGCGGCCCACGACGCGGGCGACGTCGTACTTTTCCGAGAGGGTCAGCTTCGTGTACCCTTTCGGGTCGATGTAGATGACGCGGGCCAGGGACTGGGAGACGCTGCCCCCCATGAAGTTGCCCTCCTGCCGGATGAAGACCTTCTTCCTGGCGATCTTCTCCGGGATCTCGACCTGGGCTTTTTGCCCCTTCGTCTGAAAGGGACGGCACTGCAGGAGATTGACCTGGAGGAGGCCCTCGGCGTTGAAGTTCGCCGTGAACTCGATGTCGATGGGGTACTGGTACACCTTCTCGAGCTCCTTGAGCATCCGGGACATGACCGCCGTGAAGTCGGTCCGTGACAGCAGCTCGTCGAAGGTCAGGATCCAGACGTCCTCGCCGGGTCGGCCCGACGTCCGCATCCTCTCCGAGGTTTCCTCGTCCCGGACGCCGATCAGGTCCAGGCGGGCGTCGACCCCCTCGCTGATGACCTGCATGAGCGAAAGGGAGTGAAACCGGTTGTCCTCGAGGTTCAGCAGGTCCACGTCGTGCTGCGAGAAGCGCCGGGCGTCGGCAATCCCGCCGTGCGACTTCACCAGGGGCGCGTCGAGGGCCACGATGCGGGGGTAGTCGTTCTCCACCCGGTTGACGGCGCGCGTCCCCATGCCGAACACGATGCGCAGCATCCCGGCCCGGGGGTCCATCCCCTGCTTCCAGACGAAGGGGTTGTAGGAGAGGCCCACGCCGGCCATCTCGGGGAAGAAGTAGTGCTTCCGGTAGGTGCCGGAGACGCGCTGGACGAGCAGGGCCATCTGCTCGTCGTGCTGGTCGAGGCCGCGCTGGAGCCGGTAGGTCAGGGCGTCCTCGTTCATCGTGCTGGCGAAGATTCGCCGCACCGATTCCTCGAAGAGCTCGTAGCGCCGCTCCGGCGTGCCCTGGTTGACGCAGAAGTAGCTCTCGTACTTGCCCGCGAAGGCATTGCCGAAGGCGTCCTCCAGGAGGCTCGAGGAGCGGACGATGATCGGCGACTGCCCGAAATACTCCAGCATCAGCTGAAACTGCTCCTTGACCTCCTGCGGGAACGTGCCGCTGAGCATCCTGGCCTTGAGCTCCCGGGCGCTCTCGAAGTACCCCTCCCGGGTCTTGTGGGCCATGAGGGTCTTCCACCAGCCGTTCTGCACGATGTAGGAGTAGAAGACGTCGGAGCCGATGAAGTAGGAGTCGTGCAGCTCCAGGTGCCGCGGCCAGTCGAAGTCCCTGTCCCTGCGCAGGATGTTGCGCGCCAGGAGCATGCCCACCGACTTGCCGCCGATGAACCCGGTGCCGATCAGGCGGTCCTTGATCTCCAGGATGTCCTGCAGGGTGAAGTACTCCTTCACGAGGGAGAGAATGCGCTTCTCCCGGCCGATCAGGACCCGCGAGAGCTGATCGACGAGTTCCCTCTTGTCCTCGGCGGCCGTGTCGTCCCCGGCAAGCTCCCGGGCCTTGAGGAAGATCCGGTCCCAGTAATCGAGGTGCCGCTCCGCGTCGACGGTGCTGCGGTCGGCCAGGGCGGCGAAGAGCCGCGTGGCGTCCACGCTGTTCATGATCGGTGGCGCCCCCGGAGGAGGGCGAAATAAGCCACCGTGTTGAGCTCGAAGAGGTACGGGCAGGTGATCACGAAGAAATTGCCGATCATCAGGTCCGTCGCCCAGGCGAGCAGCAAGTCCGAGAGGGAGTCGAAGACGTAGAACACGTCGCGCCCCTCCTGGCGGATGATGTTGTGGACCTGGGTGGAGAAGGATTCGAACCCCGCGTCGGGGTTGAGCTTGTAGACGGCGATCTTCCGGGTTTCCTCGAGCAGGGGCGCGTGGCGGGCGAAACGCATGTAAACGACCCGCTCGTTGTTCGCGAGGGCCTCCCTGACGAAGGGCATGATGAAGCTCTGGTAATCCTCGATGGAGTCAACCTGCAGGACCACGTTGTCGCCTGTCTGCAGGTGACCGAGTACCCTGTCGAGTCCCTTGATGCCGGTGCTGACGCGGGAAAAGGATTTCATGACAACCTCTGCGATGTTGAGTTGGGGGAATCATATCAGATTCGAACTCATTTTCCATTGTTTTTAAGACCAAAATGTACTACTTTACGGCAACTCCAAAAACGTTTCAATTTTGTTCCATATGAGCAACCACACCTTCGAAGAACTGGCCGCCCTTCATGCCATCGCCAAGGCCCTGGCGCAGCCCTGGGACCTGCGGGACCAGCTCGAGCAGGTCCTCGGCGAGATGAGCGCCCGGCTCGGCATGCAGCGGGGGATGATCTCCATCCTGGACCGGGACACCGGCGAGGCGCTGCTCGAGGTCGCCCACGGGGTCGATCTGGAGGGCGTGGACGTCTCCTATCGTTCCGGCGAGGGAATCACCGGGAAGGTGGCCCAGACGGGGGAACCCATTGCGGTGCCAAGCCTGGGGAAGGACAGCCTGTTCCTTGACCGCACCGGGGCGCGGAGGCACCTGAAGAACCGGGACGAGCTGGCCTTCCTGTGCGTCCCCATCACCTACGATTCGCGGGTGGTGGGCATCCTGTCGGCGGACAAGCCGGCAGGGCATGTCACGGAGATGGACCGGGAACTGGCGATGCTCGCCTCCGTGGCCGAACTGATCGCCAAGGCCGTCCACGTGCTCGCCCTGGAGGACGAGAACCGGCGCCTGCGCCGCATGGTCAGCCCCGCGGGCGGGGCGGGTCTTGACCTCATCGGGCAGTCCAAGGTCATGCAGGAGGTCTACGCCCTGATTCGGCACGTTGCCGATTCCGCGACGACGGTCCTCATCACGGGGGAGACCGGGACGGGAAAGGAACTGGTCGCCAAGGCGATTCACTCCAACAGCCCCCGCAGCAAGGGGCCCCTGGTCATGGTCAACTGCGCGGCCATCCCCGAGACCCTCATCGAGAGCGAACTCTTCGGCCACGAGAGGGGGGCCTTCACCGGGGCCTTCCGGCAGCACCGGGGCCGGTTCGAGGAGGCCCACAACGGCACGATCTTCCTCGACGAGGTGGGGGAACTTTCCCCGGCGGCCCAGGCCAAGCTCCTGCGGGTCCTGCAGGAAAAGCAGTTCCAGCCGCTGGGCTCGTCGCGCCTGGTGACCACCAACGCCCGCGTGATCGCCGCCACCAACCGCCGCCTGGAGGACTGTGTCGC
>JALOPC010000142.1 GCA_025454095.1 Syntrophales bacterium
ATCGGCAATGCCCTGCCGGATGAGCCACTGCACGCCGTCGCTGATGTCGTCCTGCATCTTGCCGCCCCACTGCTTGAACCCGGCCTCCCAGAAGGCCTTTCCGTAGCCGGTCGAGCCGCGGAAGTTGATCTGCAGGACCCCCACCCCCCGGTTGGCCAGGAACTGGGTCTCGGGATCGAAGCCCCAGACATCCCGGGCCCAGGGCCCGCCGTGCGGGTTGACCACGATGGGCAGGTTGACGGGCCTCACGCCTTTCGGCAGCGTCAGGTAGCCATGAAGGGTCAGGCCGTCGCGGGATGTGAATCGGATCGGCTGCACATCGGCCATTTCCGCCTCGTTCAGCCAGGGGCTCAGCTCCGCCAGCTTCTCCAGGCGCCCGCTGGCAGGTTCGTAGAGGTAGCAGGCGCCGAGAGATTTGTCGCTCGACGTGCGCACGATCACCCGCCGCTCATCGCGGCTCATTCCGGTGACCGCCACCCGGCGGCCGGGGAGCCTGGCTTCCAGCGTTTCCTGCAGCTGCCGGCGTTCCGGGTCGAAGAATTGATACTGGGGTTTGTCCGTGGTGAAGGCGACCCCCGTGATGACGTGGCGCGCCTTGGAGCGCAAAAGAGCGGAGACATCCACCTCGGGGTGTTCGTAGACGAGGTCCAGCAGCCGGCCGGCGCCGACATCGTAGAGATAGATGGCCGCCTTGTCGCGCCCGAGGTTGGAGGCCACGTAGAGCCGTTGATTGTCGAAGCTGAAAAAAAGCGGGTCGAGGGTGTTCTTGAAATCCGTGGTCGCCACGATCCGGAAAGGGTCCTTTTCGGTCTCGCGGTAAAGCAGGCTCGATTGCACGCCGTCGGTGGTGACGGCCATCCGCAGCCGGCCGTCGTTGTCGGTCAGCCACTGGGAGACGTTGCCCGGGTTTTCGGCGACCAGCGCCAGTGCGCCCGTTTCGATGTCGATGCGGTAGACGTCGAACACCTTGGCCTCGCGCCGGTTGAGGCTGATCAGCATCTCGGCGTCGTTGTCTTCGAGCGGGTCCACGATCCCGGCCCGCACCCCTTCGAAGGGCGTCAGTTCCTTGTAGCCGGATCCGTCGACGTCGATCGCGTACAGCCGGTAGTTCTCATCGCCGCCGGTGTCCTGCACGTAAACGATGCGGTTCGTGCTGGCCCACGCGTAGCCGGCGATGTCCCGATCGCGGGCGCCGGTCAGGCGGGTTTCGGCCTGCTCGCCCACCTTCCGGACATACACATTCAACCGGTTCTCCCACGGCTTCATGAAGGCGATGTGCTCGCCGTCCGGGGAAATCGTGTAGTTGGCGGTTTCGGGGTTCCTGAAAAAATCCGTCAGGGGAATCAACCGGGACTGAGCTCTGGGCGCGCCGGCGCCCACGGACATCCCGGGCAGCGCGAACAGGGCTGCCAGCGCAAGAACCACGGTCCACTTCCTGGTGATCATAACGACCTCCTCCATCACATCAGTCGCGTCATTTTCGGGAAAATGTGCAGGATCCAACCGATAAATGCGAACCCTGCGGGGAACCAATACAGAACGGCTTCCTTGACCGCTTCGATCTGAATCTGAGCCTGGACGGTTTGCTGCCGGACATGTTCTCTTCGCATGTTCACCCCTCCTGCCGCAACGGGCGCCGTGACCGCACACCGCCGAGAAACGCTTGAGCGCCCCGAGCCGTTCGGCCAGATGCCGCCGCCGTCCGTCGACGCCCGTCAAATCCGCTTCCGCCTATTCCGTCCACGACTCCTGCATGCAAAGTCCTGAATGAACGCATCTGGACCAGCAACAGGAAATCCGCTGTCCTTCTCGGGTACAGACGCCGCATTTTTCCTTGGAATCGCAGTCGAAGAACGTCAGCTCCGGAAAGCACGGCTCCACCGAGCCGGGCGGTCGAAGGGTCGTCGCCAGGTAGGTGATAACCACCCGCCTTTTAATTTTTCCACACAAGTAGACAACGTGTTCGATTTCGACGCATTCCATGAGCGGTGAATCCTGCAAGTGCGACAACAATCGTTTTCGATGAAGTGCATCCCGCTTATCCGGCAGAAGCCTTTGGGGAGAATTCATAAACCGGAATATAGCCCGCCCAGTTCACCGCAAGATGTCGCTAAAATGATCAAAATGTCATCAAGCGGATTATGACCGGCGGGATTTCATCGGTCGAATGGGTGGGATACCATGGCTCCACCCGCGATGGTGGGCGGGTTTGCTACCCTCGCGGTGAGCCATGGCATAGCTCACGTCGCCTGTGAAGATGGGGTGAACCGGAGAGTGATCGGGAAAGAACTGACGCGAGTGAGCGGTTGTTACTGCGTACTGTAGCTTTTGGATCAGTGACTATCAAATCACTAATCGAGATGTGACACTATTTTCCCGTTTTCATTCCCAGGTTATTCTGCGTCAAGGCCCATTGCTGCGGCTGGGCCTCCCGGGTCAGCACCTCCAGGGCGCGCCGGTAGGCCGCAACGGCCTCGGCCAAAAGCCTCTGCCACGCCTCACCCTCCGTCCGGAGCCCCTGCTCCTGAAGGGCATTCCCCAGGTTATTCTGCGTCCCGGCCCAGTAGTGCGGCAGGGCCTCCCGGGTCATCACCTCCAGGGCCTTCCGGTATAATGCCTCTGCTTCCTTCAACAGATCGACAGCCCTTTTCCCCTCCGTCCGGATGCCTAATTCTGATTTCGCATTCGCGGTCAGCCCCCGGATTTCGGCCCACTCAAGGGGAAACCTCTCTTTTTTCACGAGGTCCTGGGCCTCCCGGTACTTGTCGAGTGCTTCCGCAAAATTATAATTCAGAACCAAGGAGTTGCCCGAGTCCTTCCAGTCCTTGTACTCCTCCAGCGCCAGTTCCTCGCGCTTTTTCCGCTTCTCCCACGCCGCCTCATCAAAGAGCCGAGAGGCCTCGAGGAAGTTCTTCCGGTAAAACTCGGCAAGAGCCCTGGTCCGCTTGTCCTCCGACCCTTCCGCCTTCTTCGCCCACTCGTCGAAGGCTTCCTTGACCTGCTGCACGGTGAACCCGAACTGCCTGGCATACTGGTCGAGGTAGGTGGTGAAGTCCACCGGCCCGGGTTTTTCGCCTTCTTTTTTCTGCTTGGCCAACTCATCCGAGAGCTTCTCAACGTACTTCGTGATCCGCTCGTGGCTCCAGAGCTTCATGGAACCCCTCGGAACGATGCTCACCTTCGTGGTCTGGACGTTCTGGGTCTTGAAGTTGGGAAGATTCCAATCCCCATCCACGGGGCTGTTCACCACCCAGCCTCTCCGGTCGACCATGATGATGACCCGTTCCCCCTGAATGAGATCGCGGGATAGCTTGATCGAGAACTGGCCTATGGAATCGGTCGTATCGGAGTAACTCCCGTTCACGACCACTCTGGTGTTGGGGACCGGAACTACCTTATCCGCGTCTTCCTGGACATTGCCGTTGAGGGTAACCTGCGCTGAGGCTCCGACCGTGACAACGAGGGATATCAGAATTGCACAAAAAAACACTTCATCTTGGCAACTCCTCAAGTTTTATCCTCACCGGACCGGGAAGAGCAACGTACTGGTTGTAGTCCTTGTACTTCGGATTCTTGACGAACACCCGTACTCTGTCCCCGGGGTTGCCCGGGACCTTGTCGAATACAAACCCCCCGTCGCTCGTCGTGGTTTGGGGCTTGTCGGGTAACTCCTGCACGGTCACGGTAGCGTCGGGTATCGGCTGGTCATTCCGCACGTCGAGAACGATACCCCGCAAGGGCGTCGTGGCTGATTCGAGAAAGAACCTCTCCTCTATCTTGTCTTGGAGAGCGAACAGGGAAATGATGATGCCCAGAATTGCGGCAACAAGGGCTACCCTCTTAGCCCAGGATTCCAGCCTTGACTTTCCCTGTTTGCTGTCTGCAGGTTGCTGGACGTTAACGTAGATGTTTCCGTTCGCCTGGTAGACGTTCCCCTGGACGCTCCAGCCCTGCTGAGCGTAAATCGCCTGTGCCTGTGAGGCTACCTGATCGGCTGCATGGGTGCCAATACCCTCCAGCCTTCCAAGCACCTGGGAGATGCGGTCCCCCGGCAGGGGCGGGAGCGGTGCTGCCTGAAGGGCAACCGAGAGGCGGGCAGAGGCATCCTGCGCGTTGACATCAATTCCTTGAACGGCTCGTAATGCGGCAGGAAGGGGCGTGTCATCGAGGAGGCAGGGAATCAGGGGTTTACGAAGGGCAACGGCAGTATTCCACTCGAACTCGACGAAATGCGACGAGGCGGCTGCCCGGGACCAGGTGAGGAGAAAGAAATCATGTAAAGCGATTGCTTCCCCTACCGCTTTCGGCCAATGTTGCCCGCCGTAAAGGCTTTCCTGGTCACGCCATATTTCGATGCCTTGATCTCGGAGTATTTGTTCGAGTGCGCCCACCTGGGCAGCGTCCGCTCGCGCGTAGCCCAAGAATACGGATGGCACAGGTCACCTCCGCTTTTTACCAAACTAAATTTGCATCCCGCCATGATTCGGATCGAGGCGATGTCATGGCGCTATCTCAATACCCGATGGGGTATCTTTTACTTGAATAGCATTTTCGTTCACTTTCATAAGTATCCTCAGTTTATGCGCTATTCTATTAGGATAGCCAGCATCGATCCGTCAAATATGAATTCCACTTGCTGCGCAGCAGTGTTATCATGCGGCTTAAGAAACCGTCTAGCGGCGCGGATTTCCCTGCGCACGCTCCACCGGCGCAAGGAGAGCGGGAGGCTGCTTTCCGAGGAGCCCGAACGGGTCTTTCGCATCGCCTGCGTCTTCGACAGGGCGGTCGACGTCTTGGGCGGCCTCGCCGCCGCGCGCAAATGGTTCAAGACGCCCCTGCAGCACCGAGTAGGGTCGCCCCACGACCCTTGCCTCCGCTTGTAATCGTTCCTTTTTATGCTAACACAGAACTCAGCCAACGCGGCTGTTTGCGGTCGGCTGGAGTGAAATGTTCTGCAATAAAATCACTTCCATTCAGTACTGTCCGGTTAAGATTTTTCGATTAGGCCTTAACGCTTTGTT
>JALOPC010000143.1 GCA_025454095.1 Syntrophales bacterium
AGAAGCTCCGAATCCGCGGTCACCCTCTGGTCCAGGAGGTTCCGGATGAGCTTGACGAGGTTTTCGCTGCGGTGGTTGAACCGCCACTCGATTTCCTTGAGGTAGAGCGGGAAGTACATCCGGGGCACGCCGCGGTAGTGCTTGAGCCACTGCCGGGTGAAGGCCCAGAACCCTTCGATGTCCGCCGGGACCTCGCGGCCCTTCCGGCCCGCCCTCTCGCCGTTGACCACAACGCTGTTGCCGCGGATGTCGAGGAGCGTGCAGGCCAGGGTTTCGTCGCAGACGTAAAGATGCCCGGCCTCGGCGATGGCCTCCGTATCCTCCGCGGGGAGGGCGGCGGGCATTGCGAACACGCGGCCGTTGCCCTGGTAGATGCCCAGGGCCAGCTGTCCGTTCGACACCGTGAAGTCGGTGCCGAACCGGACCGCGCCCCCGGCAAGAGGCGCGCCGGCCTCCTCCTTGGCGAGTAGGGCCTTCATCTCCTTCATCTCGTGCGAGTAGATGGCGATCCGCAGGATCCGGAACCAGCGCTGGACCGTCTTGAGGTCGAGCGGAACCTGGTGCCGGAGCCGGTAGGCCGGCACCCCCAGGCAGAAATATTCGAGGAGGCGGCCCTTCCAGTAGGGGGACATCTTGGTGGAGTTCCAGTACGTCTTGTCGAATTTACGCGTCAGGCCGCACTGTCCGCACCGGCGCTGTCCCGTGGCCAGCCGCCAGAAAGTTTTTCCGCCGCATCGAGGACAAATCAACATGACCGACTCTGTTTGAAATGACGCATCCTGTCGGCAAAACAGGTGCAACCAACGTGGGGAATTGATTCGCCGCGTTTCTAGCACCCGGGCAGGGTGAAAACTATCGGGAACCGTCTGATTCTGCTGTAGGACTCGTTCATGGGCGCCTGTCGGGGTTTGTCCGACAACGTCCGCAAGGCCTCGTGCCGCAAGGGTTTCGAGGCGTGACGCCCGGTCGCGGGGCCCCTTTCCCCGCGACCGCAAAACCGTTTGGGTTCAAATATTCACTTGAAATGCAGGGGCGAAATTGTGTAGACGGGTGCAAAAACAAAGGGGGGGTGGATGCCATCGCCCCCGAAACAGCGCAGGAACGATCCGATCAACAAGATCAAACAGCCAGGAGGGAATGCAGACATGCCACGATCGCTGGACGGAATCCGAGTCATCGACCTGAGCCACGTGCTCGCAGCTCCCACGACGACGATGATTCTCGCCGACCTGGGGGCCGAGGTCATCCACGTCGAGCCCCCCCACGGGGACGACGCCCGGGAGTTCGGGCCCTTCGCCGGGAAGGTGGACAAGAATCTCAGCGGCTACTTCATCAGCCTGAACCGAAACAAAAAGGGGATCGTGCTGAACCTCAAGCACCAGAAGGCCAGGGACATCCTCGTCGAGATGATCAAGAAGGCTGACGTGGTCGTGGAGAACTTCCGGCCCACGACGATGAAGAAGATGGGGCTCCACTTCGAGGATTTGAAGAAGATCAACCCCGGGATCATCTACTGCTCCATCTGCGGTTTCGGCCACGACTCTTTGCCCGAGTACGCCGAGAGGCCCTCCTACGACATGGTGGCCCAGGCCTACAGCGGGCTCATGAGCATCACCGGGCCCGAGGGCGGCCCCCCCTGCCGGGTGGGCTCTTCCGTGGGCGACATCATCTCGGGGATGCAGGCCACGATCGGCATCCTGGCGGCCCTGCGGCACCGGGAGAAGACGGGCCGGGGCCAGCACGTCGACATCTCCATGATCGACAGCCTGTTCTCCACGCTGGAGAACGCCGTGGCGCGCTTCACGATGCACGGCGAGATCCCGGGCCCCCTGGGCGGGATCCACCCGTCGATCACCCCCTTCCAGGGCTACAGGACCAAGGACGGCTCCTACATCATCGCCGCCATCGGCACCGATGCCCTCTTCGTCCGCTATGCGAAGGTCATCGGCCGGCCCGACCTGCCCGAGGACGAGCGGTTTAAAACCAACCCCCTGCGAACGAAGAACCGAAAGATCCTCAACGAGATCCTCGACCCGATCATGGCCACGAAGACAACGGAGGAGTGGGAGGTGATCTTCGAGAAGGAGGGGCTGCCCTACTCGCCGATCAACAACATGAAGCAGATCTGCGAGGACCCGCACATCGCCTACCGCAAGATGCTCGTCGAGATCGACCAGCCCCGGGTGGGCAGAATGCACATCGCCAGCTCGCCCATCCGCATGACCGAGACGCCGGGCGAGGTCTACGCGCCGGCGCCGCTTCTGGGCCAGCACACCGACGAGGTCCTGAAGTCGCTCCTGGGCTACAGCGACGAGACGATCGCGCAGCTCAAGAAGGAAGGCATCATCAACAACAGCTACTAGCGTACAAGGCGGGGCCCCCAGGGGTCCCGCATTTTTTTATTTCATCGACCTGTCGCTGGATCTGTAACCGTTGACGTGGGGAGTTGTCGGTTTCAATCCAAGACAAGGAGGCAATACCAAGATGGGAATCGAGAGCCGGATCTTCAACAAGGAACTGTTATCCAAAGTCACCACGGCCGAGGAGGCCGCCAAGCACATCAAAGACGGGATGATCATCGGCACGAGCGGGTTCACCCCCTGCGGCTACCCCAAGGCGGTGCCCCTGGCCGTGGCCGATCGGATCAAGAAGGGCGACAAGATGCGCTTCTCCCTGCTGACGGGCGCCTCCGTCGGCGTGGAGCTCGACGAGGCCTGGGCCGAGGTGGATGCCATCGCGAAGCGCTTCCCCTACCAGACAGGGAAGTCGATCAACAAACGGATCAATGCGGGCGACACGATGTTCTTCGACATCCACCTGAGCCAGATGGCCCAGCAGCTGCGCTACGGCTTCCTGGGCAGGATGGACGTGGCCATAGTCGAGGCCGTCTGCATCCTCGAAAACGGCGGGATCGTGCCATCCACCTCGGTCGGCAACTCGCCCACCTTCCTGCAGCAGGCCGACAAGGTGATCATCGAGGTGAACACGAGCCAGCCCATGGAGCTCGTCGGGATGAGCGATATTTTTATCCCGGCCGACCCTCCGGCCCGGCACCCGATCCCGGTGACGGACGTCAGCCAGCGCATCGGCACGATCTACATGCCCTGCGACCCGAAGAAGGTCGTGGCCGTCGTCCCCTGCGACATCGGCGACAAGACGCGGCCCCTGGCCCCCATCGACGAGCAGTCCAAGGCCATGGCCCGGCACCTCATCAAGTTTCTCGAGAGGCAGTTCGGCGAAGTGCTGCCGCCCCTGCAGTCGGGCGTGGGCAACGTGGCCAATGCCGTCATGGCGGGCCTCGTCGAGAGCGACTACAAGAATCTGAAAGTCTGGACGGAGGTCATCCAGGACGCCATGTTCGACCTCATCGACGCGGGCAAGCTCAACGCCGTCTCCGGCACGTCGCTCTCCCCCTCGCCGGAAGGCCTCCAGCGCTTCTACAAGGACATCCTGAAGTACCGCGACAAGATCGTCCTGCGTCCCCAGGAGATCAGCAACAACGCCGAGATAGCCCGGAGGCTCGGCCTCATCGCCATGAACACGGCCCTCGAGGTGGACATCTACGGCAACGTCAACTCGACCCATACCTTCGGCACCACGATGGTCAACGGCATCGGCGGCTCCGGCGACTTCTCCCGCAACTCGGGGCTCGTCGTCTTCCTGACGCCGTCCTCGGCCAAGAAAGGCGCCATCTCGCGCGTCGTGCCCCACGTGACCCACACGGACCACACGGAGCACGAGGTGCATCTCATCGTGACGGATCAGGGGGTTGCCGACCTGCGCGGCCTCGACCCGAGGGAGAAGGTGCCCCTCATCATCGAGAACTGCGCGGCGCCCGAGTACCGGCCCCTGCTGTGGGACTACTTCAACCGCGCCAGGAAGAAGGTGGGGGGCCATCACCCGATGCTGCTCGACGAGGCCTTCAGCTGGCACGTTCGCTTCAACGAGACGGGCACGATGAAGCCCCAGGGGGCTGCCTGAGAGACGGGTTACGGGTCCAGGGACCCGGGTATCGGGTTTCGGGAATGAAAACAACAAGAGCGGGGCTGGTTCGGCCCCGCTCTTGTTTTGTCTGTCATGCGTTCTTGTTCTTTTCAGCTCTTCCGCTCTTCCGAGGTTCCTAACTTCCTGTCTTTCACCCCGGGCAGCCGTGCTTCGGCAAGAAGAGGTTCAACCCGATCCCCCGGGGCAGACAAAAAAACGGCACGGACCGATGAGTCCGTGCCGCCTTGTTTTTGGTGCCGAAGCCGGGACTTGAACCCGGACGGGTCTCCCCACTACCCCCTCAAGATAGCGTGTCTACCAAATTCCACCACTTCGGCGTTCGTTGCAGTTTTTTAGCCTGTTCGGGCTTTTTTGTCAATAGCGCAACGCTATTTCTTCTCCGGTGCCGGTGCCGGAGGCGCCGCGGGCGAGGGCGCCGGCTGCTCGATCGGTGCCGGGGCGGCGCCCTGCATGACGGAGCTTCCCTTGTGAACCGCGAAGTAGGCCAGCCACAGGGACGTCAGCATGAACACCACGGCGACCCCCGTGGTCATCTTCCCGAGCAGGGTGCCGGGGCCGGAGCTGCCGAAGAGCGTCTGGCTCGAGCCGCCGAACGCGGCCCCCATGCTGGCCCCTTTGCCCCGCTGGAGCAGCACGATCACGACCAGCAGGATACAAACCAAAACGTGGATGAGACTGATAAAAATGTGCAACGTTCTTTCCTCTCAATACTGGATGATCTTCCGGAAGGAGTCGAGGTCGAGGCTTGCGGCCCCCACCAGGACCCCGTCGATGTCCTTCTGCGCCATGAGCGCCCCCGCGTTGGCGGGGTTGACGCTCCCCCCGTAGAGGATGCGGACCGCGTCCGCCCGTTCCACCCCGGCCATGCGCTCGATGAACTGCCGGATGAAGCGGTGGACGTCCTCCGCCTGCTCGGGCGAGGCCGTCCTTCCCGTCCCGATGGCCCACACGGGCTCATAGGCGACAATGGAGCGCCTTATATCATCGGCGGGAAGATTATTCAATCCCTCTTTTA
>JALOPC010000144.1 GCA_025454095.1 Syntrophales bacterium
CAAGGAAATCGAGTGGCGGTTCAACCACCGCAGCGAAAACCTCGTCAAGCTCATCCGGAACCTCCTGGACCAGAGGGTGACCGCGGATTCGGAGCTTCTAAGGCCCTGAGGACCGGAACGGGCGACAGAGAGGACAAGGGGGCCTCCCGCTTTGAGGCCGCGTCAACACACCGGACATCAACCCAGGAAAAAAAGGCCTTTCACGAACAGGCTGAAGCAAGGAGGAAGAACATGGCTGAACACCCCCAGATGAAGAAATGGAAAGAACAGGTCTCAAAGGAACTCAAGGGCAAGCCCGTGGAGGCGCTCAACTGGGAGACCCCCGAGGGGATTACCGTCAAGCCCCTCTACACGGCGGAAGACCTGGAAGGCATGGATTTCGTCAACACCCTCTCCGGCATGGCCCCCTACGTCCGCGGTCCCGTGGCCTCCATGTACGCCAACCAGCCCTGGACGATCCGCCAGTACGCCGGGTTCGCCACGGCCAAGGAATCCAACGCGTTCTACCGGAGATCGCTCGCCGCCGGTAACCAGGGCCTCTCCGTCGCCTTCGACCTGGCCACGCACCGCGGCTACGACTCCGATCACCCGAGGGTGTCCGGCGACGTGGGCAAGGCCGGCGTGGCCATCGACTCCGTCGAGGACATGAAGGTCCTCTTCGACGGCATCCCCCTGGACAAGGTGACCGTCTCCATGACGATGAACGGCGCCGTGCTCCCGATCCTCGCGGGCTACATCGTGACCGCCGAGGAGCAGGGCGTGAAGCAGGAACAGCTCGCGGGCACGATCCAGAACGACATCCTGAAGGAGTTCCTCACCCGCAACACCTACATCTACCCGCCCCTGCCCTCGATGCGGATCGTCTCGGACATCATCGCCTACTGCTCCAAGAACATGCCGCGCTACAACACGATCTCCATCAGCGGCTACCACATCATGGAAGCGGGCGCGACCTCGGTGCTGCAGACGGCCTTCACGCTCGCCGACGGCAAGCAGTACATCCGCGCGGCCATCGACGGCGGCCTCTCCATCGACGACTTCGCCCCGAGGCTCTCCTTCTTCTTCGGCATCGGCATGAACTTCTTCATGGAGATCGCCATGCTGCGGGCGGCCCGCTACCTCTGGAACAAGACGGTCAGCGAGTTCAACCCGAAGAACCCCCGCTCCACCATCCTGAGGACCCACTGCCAGACATCCGGCTGGAGCCTCACGGAACAGGACCCCTACAACAACGTGATCCGCACGACCCTCGAGGCCCTCGCGGCGGCCCTGGGCGGCACGCAGTCGCTGCACACCAACGCCCTGGACGAGGCCATCAGCCTGCCGACGGACTTCTCGGCCCGCATCGCCCGGAACACCCAGATCATCATCCAGGAAGAGTCCCAGGTCTGCCACGTGGTCGACCCCCTGGGAGGCTCCTACTACATCGAGGCCCTCACGGGCGCGATCATCCGCGAGGCCAAGAAGATCATGGACGAAATCGAGGCCCTCGGCGGCATGGCCCGCGCCATCGAGACGGGGATGCCGAAGCTGCGCATCGAGGAGTCGGCGGCACGCCGCCAGGCCCGCATCGACCAGGGCAAGGACGTCATCGTCGGCGTCAACAAGTACCGGGTGAAGGAAGAAGCCCCCATCGAAACGCTGGAAGTGCCCAGCACGGTCCGCGACGAGCAGATCGCCCGGATCAGGGAGACCAAGGCCAAGCGCGACAACGCCGCCGTGAAGAAGGCCCTCGAGAACATCACGGCCGTGGCCGAAAAGGGCGGCAACCTCCTGGAGGCCGCCATCCAGGCCATGCGGCTGCGCGCCACCGTGGGCGAGGTCAGCGACGCCATGGAGAAGGTCTTCGGCCGCTACGTGGCCACCACGCGGATGATCTCGGGCGTGTACTCCTCCGAGTACGGCGAGAGCGACGTGATCAAGAGCCTGCAGAAGCGCACCGAGAGCTTCCTGAAGCAGACGGGCCGGCGCCCGAGGATGCTCGTGACGAAGATGGGTCAGGACGGCCACGACCGCGGCATCAAGGTCGTCGCCACGGCCTTTGCCGACCTCGGCTTCGACATCGACATCAGCCCCATGTTCCAGACGCCCGACGAGGCGGCCAAGATGGCCCTCGAGAACGACGTCCACGTCGTGGGCGCCTCGAGCCTCACGGCGGGCCACAAGACCCTGGTGCCCGAGCTGATCCAGAAGCTCAAGGCCTCCGGCGCAGACGAGATCCTGGTCATCGCGGGCGGCGTCATCCCCCCGACGGACTACGACTTCCTCTACAAGGCCGGGGTCGCGGGGATCTTCGGGCCGGGGACCTCGATTCCCGACTCGGCGGACAAGGTACTCACCCTGCTGGAGCAGAAGCACCTGAAGAAGTAGCTGTGACAACCCGTTGCCGGGGGGAGCCTCCCCCGGCAACGCTGCATGAAACGATTGGACCGGATCCGGGACGGGGTGATGCAGAACAAGGGAATCGACTACTACGCCCAGGGCGTGATCGGCCGCAACCGGCTGGTCATGGCAAAAACCATCACACTGATCGAGAGCACCCTGCCGGCCCACCAGGAGCTGGCCCGCCAGGTCATGGACGCGCTGCTTCCCCACACGGGAAAGGCGGTCCGCCTGGGGATCACGGGCGTGCCCGGCGCCGGCAAGAGCACCTTCATCGAGAGCTTCGGCATGATGCTCACGGAGAAAGGGCTCCGCGTGGCCGTGCTCGCCGTCGATCCCAGCAGCCCCCGCACGGGCGGAAGCATCCTGGCGGACAAGACCCGGATGGAAAAGCTCTCGGTGAACGAGCAGGCCTTCATCCGGCCGTCCCCCTCGGGGGGCACCCTCGGCGGGGTGGCCCGCAAGACCCGCGAGACCATGATGATCTGCGAAGCCGCGGGCTACGACGTCATCATGGTGGAAACGGTGGGGGTGGGGCAGTCGGAAGTCGCCGTGGCCTCCATGGTGGACTTCTTCCTCGTTTTGATGATCGCCGGGGCCGGCGACGAGCTGCAGGGGATCAAGAAGGGCGTGCTGGAACTGGCCGACGCCATCACGGTCAACAAGGCCGACGGCGACAACGTCGAGCGGGCCAAACTTGCCCGCCAGCAGTACGAGACGGCCATGCACCTGCTCTCGCCGCCTTCGCCCGACTGGAGCACCCCCGTTCTGATGTGCAGCTCCCTCGCGGGCAGCGGTCTCGAGGACATCTGGGAGACGGTCCTGAAACACCGGAAGATCATGAACGACAAGGGGGATCTGGAAAAGAAACGCAGCGAGCAGTCGCGCCTGTGGATGTGGGCCCTGGTCAAGGAGGGACTGGAAGAGTGGTTCTCCAAGAATGCCCAGGTCGTCAACCTGCTGCCCCTCATCGAGAAGGAAGTGGTCAGCGGCAAGATCACGGCCACCTCGGGGGCGGCCCGGATCCTCTCGTTTCTCCAGAATTACGATCTCACCACAACGTGACGAAACCAGACGAGTCAGGAGGGTCAGTGCATATGAAGATTACACGTTTGGATCACATCGGAATCGCGGTGAAAAGCATCGCCGAGTCCCTGAAGGTCTACGAGGCGATGGGTCTGAAATCCGTGGGCGTCGAAGAGGTGGCCGAGCAGAAGGTCCGCGTGGCTTTTCTACCCATCGGCGAGGCCGAGATCGAGCTGCTCGAGTCCACCGCGCCGGACGGCCCCGTGGCCAAGTACATCGAGAAGAACGGCGAGGGCATCCAGCACATCGCGCTGCGCGTGGACAACCTCGAGGCGGCCCTGGCGGAGATGAAAGCCAAGGGCGTGCGGCTCATCGACGAGAAGCCCCGCTACGGCGCGGGCGGCGCGAAGATCGCCTTCGTGCACCCCCGCTCCACCGGCGGCGTGCTGCTCGAGCTCAGCGAGAGGGAGTAGGCACCGCAACAACCCATTCGAAAATCCAGGAGGAGAACGACCGTGACGAATAAGGAAAAAATCGAACTCATGAGGGCCCGCGAGCAGAAGATCGAGCTGGGCGGCGGCGCCAAGGCCCTCGAGAAGGTGAAGGCCACGGGGAGGCTGACGGCCCGCGAGAGGCTCGCCCGTCTCTTCGACGCAGGCAGCTTCGTGGAACTGGACAAGTTCGTGGAGCATCGCTGCGTGAACTTCGGCATGGACCAGACAGAAGTCCCCGGCGAGGGCGTCGTGACGGGGTACGGCCTGGTGAACGGCCGTACCGTGTTCGCCTTCGCGCAGGATTTCAGCACCATGGGCGGCTCGCTGGGCGAAATGCACGCGGCCAAGATTGTCAAGTGCCAGGAGCGGGCCCTGTCGGCGGGCGCCCCCATCGTGGGCCTCAACGACTCGGGCGGCGCGCGGATCCAGGAAGCCGTCGACTCGCTGGCGGGCTACGGCCGGATCTTCTACCGCAACACCATGGCCTCGGGCATCATCCCGCAGGTGAGTGCCATCATGGGCCCCTCGGCCGGCGGCGCCGTGTACTCGCCCGCGCTCATGGACTTCATCTACATGGTGGACAAGGAGTACGCCCAGATGTTCATCACGGGCCCCCAGGTCGTCAAGGCCGTCATGGGCGAGGAAGTGACGGCCATGGAGCTCGGCGGCGCCATGACCCACAACACGAAGAGCGGGGTGGCCCACTTCGTGGCGTCCTCCGACGAGGACTGCATCGACCAGATCAAGAAGCTCCTGAGCTACCTCCCTCTGAACAACCGCGAGAAGCCGCCGGTGGCCCCCTGCGCCGACCCGGCGGACCGGATGGAAGAGAAGCTCAACACGCTCGTCCCCGAGGCCAGCAACCGTCCCTACGACATCAAGCGGGTCATCAAGCTCGTCGTCGACGACGGCGAGATCTACGAGAGCCAGGCCCTCTACGCGATGAACATGGTCACCTGCTTCGCCCGGATGAACGGCCAGCCCGTGGGGATCATCGCCAACCAGCCGGCCGTGCTCGCGGGGTGCCTCGACATCAACTCCTCGGACAAGGCCTCTCGCTTCATCCGCTTCTGCGACTGCTTCAACCTCCCCTACGTCTACCCCGAGGCGACGGTGCCGAAGATCACGATCGTGCTGCGCAAGGCTTACGGCGGCTCCTACCTCGGCATGTGCTCCGGCCAGACGGGCGCCGACGTGGTCATGGCCTGGCCCTCGGCGGAGATCGCTGTCATGGGCGCCGAAGGGGCGGCCAAGATCATCTTCCGCAAGGAGGAGCCCGAGAATCTCAAGAAGAAGACGCAGGAATACATCGACAACTTCGCAACCCCCTACCAGGCGGCGCGGCACGGCCTCATCGAGCACGTCATCGAGCCGAAGGAGACGCGGCCCATGATCATCAAGGCCCTCAAGATGCTCGAGGGCAAGAAGGAAGACCGCCCCTGGAAGAAACACGGCAACATTCCTCTCTAGAGCCGCTGCCGGCCATAACCGGCACGGCCCTGAAGAGGGTGAGCAATCATTGATTTAACCGTATGAAGGAGGTTTTTTACCATGGAGATGGACAATTTCACATTCGGCGTGACGATGCTGGTGGCCGGGATGGGGGGCACGCTGGTGACCCTGGGGCTGCTGAGCCTGATGATGGCCGGCCTGGGCAAGCTCTTCCCCTACAAGGAAGAGGGCGGAAAGGAGGGCTGAGACGATGCTGGAAGCAATCATTGCCGGACTGGGCGGACTGGTCGTCGGCTT
>JALOPC010000145.1 GCA_025454095.1 Syntrophales bacterium
TTCACGAGCCCGTTGAAGATGAGCCCCGAGATGCTGTGGGAGGCGCTGTCCGAGGCGAGCAGGGGGATGAGGTTGCTTGCGTCCCCGATGGAGCCTTCCACGAGGATGTCCCCGTGGGCGGGCACGCTGTCCGCCCCGCGCACGGCGACGGCTCCTTCATCCTGGTCGGACCCTGCACAGGCAACGATCAGCAGCAGTCCCAGGAAAGCCGAAATGGCCCTGACGGAAGGTCCTCTCATGGAAAGGGACTCTATCGCAAAGGCTTGTCTTTTTCAACGGAATTGGCGGATTCGGGACGATTCGAGGCGGGTTCTTCGGGTCGTTGTGCGGGATGGCGCGCTTCGATGTCTTCCGGCAGGCAGCCGTAATTGCGCCCGTGGCTCACAACGGCGCGCCACAGGGCACGAAGCCTTGACAGGAGGTCTCGCAGGCTCATGGCGGGTCTGATGGCAGGCTTGAGGTTTCAGGTCCTGTCTTCCCTATACCCGAGACCCGATACCCGAGCCCCTATTCAAGCAGCTTCCCGATGCGGCCCCAGCGCACGCCGCTGTTGTCGCTGTCCCAGGAGAAGTAGATGATGAAGGCTTTGCCGATGACGTCCTCGAGCTTGACGAACCCCCAGAACCGGCTGTCGTAGCTCTGATCGCGGTTGTCGCCCATGACGAACAGGGTTCCCTCGGGCACCTTGACGGGCCCCATGTTGTCCCTGCGCTGGATCGACCTCGGATAGATGATGTCCTCGACGTGTACCCCGTGGGGGTCGTCGACGGCCTCCCCGTTGATGAAGACCTTCTTGTTGCGGACCTCCACCGTGTCGCCTCCCACGGCGATGACCCGCTTGATGAAGTCCTTCGTCTTGTCCTCGGGGTAGATGAACACGGCGATGTCGCCCCGCCGGGGCTGGCCCAGGGGGATGATCGTGTTGCGCAGGTAGGGGATCTTCACGCCGTAGCTGAACTTGTTGACCAGGATGTGATCGCCGATCTCGAGGGTCGGTTTCATGGAGCCCGACGGGATCTTGAAGGCCTGAACGACGAAGGTGCGGATGAAGGCGGCGATCAGGATCGCGATGATGATCGCCTCTGCGTACTCCCGGATCTTTGCGGTTTTCGGGTTCGAGGTCATGATGCGTTCGTCTTTCTCAGGAGTAGATGGCCAGTAGCGTGATGATCACCATGGCCAGCCCGCAGAGCCCCTTGGCGAAGAGGCCTGCCAGGCGGCCCATCAGGGCGCCGAAGCCGGCCCTGGCTGCCGGCTTGAGTTCCCGCTGCGAGAGGATCTCGACGGTGAAGGCCCCCGCGAGCGCCCCGAGGAAGGAGCCGATGAGGGCCCCGAGCCCCAGGAAGGCGGGGGTCAGGACGACGGCGCCGATAATGCCGCCGACGATCGAGGCCGCGACGCCCCGTTTCGAGGTGCCGTAGCGCCTGGCCCAAGTGATCCCGAACAGGAACTCGAGGGACTCGGCGAGGGCCGAAATCGCGACGAGCGCCAGCAGGGTCCCGAGGCCGATCCGGTCGAAACCCGTCACGAGGGCGTAGACCAGGACGTCGAAGAGGATGACGAGCGTACCCGGCAGCCCCAGCAGGATCGCGAAGAACCCGATGAGCATCACCAGGATGAAGATCGTCAGCCCGGCGTATTCCAAGGGCGTCACGGCACTACTTCCTCTTGCGCTTCGACGGCGCGAACCGTTCCATGAACAGAACAAAGGGGCTGGCGATGAACACGGTGGAATAGCTGCCGGCAACCACGCCGACAAAGAGGGCGAATGAGAAATCGAAGATCACGGGCCCGCCCAGGAAGAGCAGCGCCAGGAGCACCATGAACACGGTCAGCGAGGTGAGGATCGTCCGGCTCAGGGTCTCGTTGACGCTCACGTTGACGATCTGCCTCAGGTCCGAACGGATCTTCTTCTTCACGTTCTCGCGGATGCGGTCGTAGATGACGATCGTGTCGTTGATGGAAAACCCGATGATCGTCAGCAGCGCCGCCACCGTGTTCAGGGTGAACTCCATGTTCAGAAGCGACAGCACCGCGACCGTGACGAGGACGTCGTGGATCAGGGCCAGGATTCCGCCCACGGCGTAGCGGAACTCGAACCGCCAGGCGATGTAGACGAGCATGGCGGCCCACGAGAGCGCCAGGGCGAGAATGGCCTTCCGGCTCAGGTCCTTGCCGACTTTCGGGCCCACGGCTTCGACCCGCCGGATCTCGTACGTTCCCGCCCCGAAGGCCTTGGCCAGGGCGGAGTCGATCCGGTCGGTCAGCAGCTTGAGATCCGCCGCGGTCTCCGGGGTCCGGATCAGGAACTCCCGGTTCTCGGCGGTCCCGAACGCCTGGATGGTGCTGTTTTCGAGCTGCACGCCGTCCAGCGCCGAGCGGAGCCCGTCCGTGGTGGCCTCCTTCTGGAACTGGACCTGCACGACGGCGCCGCCGGCGAAGTCGACGCCGAGATTGAGGCCGCCGTGGTAGACGATGGATGCCATTCCGATCGCGATGAACGCGACGGATGCGATGACCGCCGCCTTCATCTTGCTGACGAAATCGAATTGGGTGTCCGGCCGAATCAGTTCAAACATAATGGTTCCCCGTGTGCGCCTGTGGCGAGTTTTCTTTTGTGCCCGGAACCTAGATGCTCAGTTTCTCGATCTTCCGGGTCCAGGTGAAGGAATCGAAGATGATCCGCGTCACGAAGATGGCCGTGAACATGCTGACGACGAGGCCGATTGTCAGGGTCACGGCGAACCCCTTGACCGGTCCCGACCCGAACTGGAAGAGGAACACGGCCGCAAGCAGCGTCGTCACGTTCGAGTCGAAGATGGTCACGAAGGCCTTCGCGTAGCCCGCCTCGATGGCGGCCCGCGGGGTCTTGCCCGCCCGCAGTTCCTCCCGGGTGCGCTCGAAGATGAGCACGTTGGCGTCCACGGCCATGCCGACGGTCAGCACGATGCCGGCGATGCCGGGCAGGGTGAGCGTCGCGTCGAAGAGGGCCATGGCCCCGAGCAGCAGGACAAGGTTGAGCAGCAGGGCGATGCAGGCCACGACGCCCGACCACCGGTAGTAGATCACGATGAACACGAAGACCAGCAGCGCGCCGATAATTGTCGAGAGGATCCCCTTGTCGATCGAGTCCTGTCCGAGGGAAGGCCCCACGGAGCGCTGCTCGAGAACCCTGACCGGTGCGGGAAGGGAGCCCGCCCGCAGGACGATGGCCAGGTCCCGGGCTTCCTCCATGGTGAAGGCCCCCGTGACCTGGGCGTCGCCGCCCGAGATCCGTTCCTTGATGACGGGCGCCGAGTAGACGGCGCCGTCGAGGATGATGGCGAGCCTCTTGTTGACATTCTCGCCGGTGATGCGGTCGAAATCCTTCGCCCCCTGGGTGTTGAACTTGATGGCCACGTACGGCTCGCCGAAGCGGTCGCTGATCTTCACCTGGGCGTTTTCGAGCGACTGGCCGGTGAGCAGGGTCCTTTCCTTCAGGAGGTACATCGTGTCCCGGCGGGTGCCGGTTCCTTCCGCCTTCTCCCGGGAGCCCTTCATCAGGACGCTGCCGGCGGGAACGTTGCCCCGCAGGGCCTCCTCGAGGCCGTGCTCCTCGTCGACGAGCTTGAACTCCAGAAGCGCCGTCCGGCCGATCAGGTCGATGGCCCGCTTGGGGTCCTTGATCCCGGGAAGCTGGATCAGGATCCGGTCGTCGCCCTGCGGAATGATCTCGGGCTCCGTCACGCCGAACTGGTCGACGCGGTTGCGGATCGTCTCGAGGCTCTGGTCAAGGGTCGTTTTCCGGATGTCGGCGATGCGCTTCTCGCGGAACCTCAGGGAGATCTTCTCGCGCCCCTCAGCGGCCTCGGCGGACTGGATCTCCAGGTCGGGGAACTGATCGGAGAGGACCTTCTCGAGGTCGGCCCGCGCCTCACGGTTCGGAAGCTCCACGGCGATGGTGTTGTCCGGCCTGCGCTCCACGCTGCGGAACCGCACCCGCTTTTCCATGAGACCGTCCCGGACGGCGTTGGCGAGCCGCTCGACGGTTCCCTCCAGGGCCTTGTCCGTATCCACTTCGAGCACCAGGTGCATGCCGCCCTGCAGGTCCAGTCCCAAATGAATACGGTTGCTCGGGAAGTACGGCTTCACCGACGCGGGCAAGGAGGGGTACAGGGTGGGCAGAAAGCAGTACACCGCGGCCAACGTGATCACCGTCGCGATGAGCGTTCTCACTTTGATGTTCTGGAACATGAACAACCCCTTTCGACCTTGATTATTCCTCGGCGGGTTTCTGGACGATGCCCGTGATGTGCGCCCGGTTGACCTTGATCTTCACGTTCGGTGCGATCTCGACGGTCACCACGGCCTCGGTGAGGGCTGCGACCTTGCCCTGAATGCCGCCGGTCGTTTCCACCGTGTCCCCGTGCTTGAGGTTTGCGATCATGTCCTTCGTCTCTTTCTGCTTCTTCTGGGCCGGCCGGATGAGCAGGAAGTAGAAGATGAGGAAAATGGTCGTCATCATCAGGATGAAGCCGAAATCCCCACCGGGTGACCCCTGGCCCCCTGCGCCGCCCATGGCGTATGCGATACTCGTCAAGGTTCGTCCTCCTCGTTGGTTTTCATGATCTCGTCCGCCCGCCCGTCCGGGACCGCCCCCGCGTCGTCTTCCGCGTGACTGCCCCTGAACGAGTGCCGGAAGTCCTCGAACGTTCCCCCGGCGATGGCCGCCCGGATGCGCTCCATGAGCGCCAGGTAGAACCGGACGTTGTGGATCGTGTTCAACAGTAAAGCCAGGATCTCCCTGGCTATAAAAAGATGCCGGAGATAGGCCCGCGAGAAGTTGCGGCAGGTGTAGCAGTCGCACGTCTCGTCGAGAGGGGCCTGATCGGTCCGGTAACGGGCGTTTTTTATAACAACCTTTCCGCGATTTGTAAATAGCAATCCGTTCCGGGCGCACCGGGTCGGCATGACGCAGTCGAAGAGGTCGATCCCGTGG
>JALOPC010000146.1 GCA_025454095.1 Syntrophales bacterium
GACGGCTTCGGAGGCGCTCCCGAAGGGGATGAGGAGGACAGCCGTGGCGGCAGGCCGGGGGAGCAGCCGCAGGGTGATCTTCGTGAAGACGGCCAGGGTCCCCTCCGAACCGACCAGCAGGTGGATCAGGTCGTAGCCCGTGACGTCCTTGACACGCTTCCCGCCCATCTCAACGATCTCGCCCGTGGGAAGGACGGCCTCCAGGCCCAGAACGTGGTGCCCCGTGACGCCGTACTTGATCGCGCGGCCGCCCCCGGCGTTCTCGGCCAGGTTGCCCCCGATGAAGCAGGACTCGAAGCTCATGGGGTATCCCGCGTAGAAGAGGCCGAACTCCTGGACCGCCTTGCCGATCTCGCTGGTCACGACGCCGGGCTCCACGACGGCCGTCATGTTCTCCCGGTCGATCTCGAGAATCCGGTTCATCCTTTCGAGCGACAGGACAATGCCTCCGTACAGGGGCACGGCCCCGCAGGAAAGCCCCGTCCCGCCGCCTCGCGGGGTCACGGGGACCCTGTGCCGGTTGGCGATTTTCAGGATCTCTGAGACCTCGCGGGTCGAGGCGGGCTTGACAACGACATCGGGCATGCAAGCATATTCGGAACCTGCGACCTCGTCGTGCGAATAATTCCGCAGGCGCTCGTCGTCGTCGAAGATCATGTTCTTCTCCCCCACGACGGATCGCAGTTCCGCCGCGATCTCCCGGGTCACCGGCCGATACGAGGTCTCGCCGCCCATCGCCCCGCCCTCCTTCAGTCCCGACGTTCCGAATCCTGTCTACCATCTTTCGGCCACGAAGGCGAGAAACTGAATCGATGGCACCGGTCCTGCAAGGAAAGCGGCGAACCCCGACAACCTGGACCGGGAGGTACTCCCCATGGCCGCATTGCCGCTTCGATGTCTTGTCCTGCTCGCCCTGACCGTGATCGCGCCCGTGGCCTGCGCAGCGCACGCCCAGGGCATCGACGACCTGGGGCGGACGGGAAGGGCCGAACAGGCCGCCTGCCGGCACAGGCTGGCCCAGATGCTCGACGAGGCCCGTTACTACGACCGCATGAAGGCGGATCTTCCCGGCATGGAGAAGCAGGCCGCAGAGCTTCGGGCGAGACTGGAAGGCCTGAGCCCGAAATACCGGGAGTTGACGGAGAAGCTCGCCGCGCTGGACGCGGAGCACAAGGCCCTCTCGGCCGATCTGCCGAAGGCCGAGAAGGACTGCCGGGAGGCCTGGCTTCCCTCGTTGTCAGGCGCCTGCAGCCGCCTCGAGCGGATGACCCGGAGGCTCAACGAGGACGTCAACCCCGAGCTTGCGCGGCTGAGAACCGAGCTTCCGCCTCTGGCGCAGGAGCAGCAAGAGGCGGAGAACACCCTGTCGGTGCTGCAGATGAACCTGCAGTCCCGGCGGAACTACGCAGCCCGTGCGACGCGGCCCGCGGATGCAGAGATCGCGGAGCAGCAGGAGCGCTGCCGCGCCCTGGAGCTCTCGACGGGCCGCGACTCCGAGGCCTCCCGATCGGCGCTCGAGATTGCCGCATCGGCCCAGGAAGGCATCGTCGGCGACGGGATCGTCCTGCACGCCCGGCTTGTTTCGCCGGCCCCCGGGGCTCAATACGGATTCGTGTGGAGCCTCAACGGCCGGGTCTTCGGCGGCAACGGGGATCGCGTGAAGGCGACAATCCCCGGGGAAGGGACAAACGCCGTCCGTGTCGCGGCCTGGAGGTGGACAGGCGGGCAGTGGATCAAGGCCGCCGAGGCCTCCCGCGGCATCACGGGCAGGGCCCGCGTGCAACAGACGGTCGCCATCACCGGGCCGTTGGCCGTGACGATCCGGAACGGGGCGGGGCGGGGGGACTTCGAGGCGAGGATCGCCCCCGAGGTTTCAGGGGAGCTGTACGGGTTCACCTGGGGCGCCGTGGGTGACCCGCAGGGACCCGTGACCTTCAATAACCAGTCAAACACACAGGGCCTGACGGTTACGACACCCGGCCGCTACGCCGTCCAGGTGCACGCCTGGAAGCTGGTCAACGGCCAGTGGGTGTTCATCGGGAAGGCATCCCATCCCTTCACGGTCCGGTAATCGCAGCCGCAGGGCCGTGCGCTCCTCGCGCGGGGCTGCGGAAGGCCCCCCGCGTCATTTCCATCTGGACCGCGACGAAACCTTGACCTATACTCGGGACAGAAGAAGGTATCCCATCCGTTAACCGCGCATTCCCGTTCAGGCGCAGGACAGGCGCCGGCCCAGGAGGACCGCACGATGAACGCGGCCGCCCCCGGAACAGCGTGGCGATCTTGGCGAAGGGGCCTCTGGGTCGCGGTCTTCGCGATCTCCTTTGCCTATGTCGAGAGCTCCGTCGTCGTCTACCTGCGCGAGATTTACTTTGGCGGCTCCTTTGACTTCCCCATCGTCACGTTCTGGGAGAACGGCCGACACGTCCTGGACCGGCTCATCCTCGTCGAGATGGGGCGCGAGGCGGCGACGATCGTCATGCTGGCCGCCGCGGCAATTCTCGCGGGACGAACCGGCCTGCAGCGTTTCTGCTTCTTCATGATCGCCTTCGGCATCTGGGACATCTTCTACTACGGGTGGCTGTACGTGATCCTCGGCTGGCCCGAGAGCCTCCTGACGTGGGATCTGCTCTTCTACATCCCGCTGCCCTGGGTGGGGCCCGTGATCGCCCCGGTCCTCATCGCGTCGACGATGACGGCGGCCGGCACGCTGCTGATCGCGCTCCAGGACCGCGGGGTCCGCATCCGCTGGCGGCGGGTCGACTGGGTCGTCGAGATGGGCTGCGCGTTTCTGCTGATCGTCTCCTTCTGCTGGGACTGGAAGAACATTCTGCGCGTGCCCGACGGCATACCCCGAACGGGCATCCCGGTGAGTTTTGCCTGGTGGCTGTTCGTGCCGGCCTACCTCTGCGCGGCGATCTACTTCGCGGTGCGCCTCGGACAGGCCGTTGCTGCAGGGAAAGGGGGGCCCGGCGATGGCCGGACGCCGTGACGAACCGTGGCGCAACCCCTGCCTGGACTGCGGAGCCTGCTGCGTGGTCTACCGGACATCCTTCTACTGGGCCGAGGCGGACGACGCAACGAGGGGCGGGGTTCCCGCGCGCCTGACCGTGCGGGTCGGCGCCTTCCGCAGGGCCATGCGGCGAGGGCCCGACGGCCGCTGCGTGGCGCTTCGCGGCGTGCCGGGCCGCAACGTGTTCTGCGCCCTGTACGGCCGCAGGCCCTCGGTGTGCCGGGATTTCGAACCCGCCTGGTCGGCAGGATCGGCCGGGGCGCGCTGCGACGAGGCACGGCGGCGGCTGGGTTTGCCGCCCCTGGGGAAGGCCGCCCGGAACCCGTGACGGCCCCTGACGAAGACGAGGCGGGAAACGCGAAAGCCCTTTTTGGTTTCACCGGTTGCATTTTTATGGTATAGGGCTTCTGGGTCTGGAGGGGGGCCTAATAACACCCAGGAGGAAGATGTGCCATGCCCGAGGATCCCGATATCCGATTGATGGACGCGGAGGAGGAGGTCTATTCACCGGAACGCAAGCAGTCGGGGCCGGACAAGAAGAAAGTCGGCGTGATCGCAGCAGTCGGGGTCGCGGTGTTTGCCGTTCTGGGAGGCGCCTACCTGATGCTGGGAGGCGGCGGGGTTTCCAAGGAGGAGGCCCGGCTCATGCAGACAAAACTCTCCGCCATGGAACAGAAGATCGTGGCCCTGGAGAGGCAGCAGGCAGCCCTGCAGACAAGGCTTCCCGCCGAGGGGGCCGAAGCGGCCCTGACCGGCAAGGTCGACACGCTCGCGCAGCGCATCGAGGCCCTGGAAAAGAGGCCTGTGGCCGCGGTCGCGGACAAACCGAAAGCCGCCGCCAAGGAAAAAAAGGAAAAGGCCGTCGCCCCGTCGGGCAAGAAAACGCACACGGTCCAGAAGGGCGAAACCGTTTACGGCATCAGCAAGAAATACGGGATGAAGCCGGCCGACCTGCGCAAGCTCAACAATCTCGGAGACGACGACCCGGTCAAGCCCGGGCAGAAACTCGTCGTCGGGAAATAGGTACGCATTCCCGTTGAATGCACGAAGCCCGGCCGATCGGCCGGGCTTTTTTGTCTGCCGGGGCCGTCTACGGTCCCGGGACGGCTCCCTGTTCCCGGAGCAGTTGAATCACCTTGTTCACCGGGACGGCAAACCCGATGTTCTGTGCGCCCAGCACGACGGCCAGATTGACGCCCACCAGCTCGCCGTCCATGTTCAAAAGCGCCCCGCCGCTGTTTCCGGGGTTGATGGAGGCGTCCGTCTGCAGAAGCCCCGAGCAGGCGTAGTCGCACTCCGTGTTTTTGAAGGCCCGGTCGATACCGCTGATCACGCCGGTCGTCACGGAATTCTCGAGGCCCAGGGGGTTGCCGATGGCGACGACGGTCTCGCCGACCATCAGGGTCTTCACGTCGGCAAACCGCACAGCCCTCAGCTCGCGGGCGGGCCGGATGCGGATCAGGGCCAGGTCATCGAGGGTGTTGACCGTGACGACGTTCGCCTCCGCAACGGTGCCGTCGCGCAGCACGGCGTAGATGGAGCTCGCCCGGTGCACCACGTGGGCATTGGTGACGATGAGGCCGCCCTTGTCGACGATGACGCCGGAACCCACGCTCTTGAGTTTCACCGTCCCTTCGGAGTAATCCTCGCCGAAGTACTGCTTGAAGAACCGGTCCAGCCGCTCGCCGTACTGCCCCCAGGCGGGGTGCTCCTTGAGGTCGACGAGACTCTCGGTGCGGATGTTGACGACGGAGGCGGCGTTGTCGCGCACGACCTGGACGACGGGGGTTTCCCGGGGACTTTTCGCGGGCGCTGCGCAGCCGGCAACGGCGAGAAGGAGGCTCGCGAGAACGGCCGGGGCGAGAACGGCGGTTCGGCTCATGGTATGCCCCTTTCGGAGATGATCCGCACTATAAGCCATTTCCGG
>JALOPC010000377.1 GCA_025454095.1 Syntrophales bacterium
GTGGGCCATCACGTGGCACCAGTGGCACGTGGAGTACCCGACGGAGAGAAAGACCGGCTTGTCTTCCGCCCGCGCCCGCTCGAAGGCCTCGTCGGACCAGGGGTGCACGTCCACGGGGTTGCGGGCGAGCTGGAGGAGGTAGGGGCTCTTCTCGCGGATGAGCCGGTTGGGTTTGGGATTGCCTTGCGAGCGGGTTGTACTCATGTCGATTTCAATACCACCAAGCACGGAGATGGGGAGGACCGCGCAACAATTTTGCCGGCTCAAAAGCGCTTTGCGACGGCTCTAAGCTCCCTGCACGGCTCCGCCACAAACTCGCCCTCCGGGCTCAGACATGTGGCTCCGCGGCCGTTCCGGTTCACCAAGAACCGTTCGCGCAAAGACGCTTTAACTGATCCGTGCAAAACCGTTTCGCGGTCCTCGAACAACGCTCATTTCTTCAGAATATCCGTCAATGCCTCCTGCAGCGTGGGGTAGCGGAATCAGAATATCCGTCAATGCCTCCTGCAGCGTGGGGTAGCGGAACCGGAAGCCCGCCTGCAGAAGCTTTCGGGGAAGCACGCGCTGGCCCCGCAGGATGACGCTTCCGAACTCGCCCTTCATCAGCCGCAGCACGAAACCCGGCACAGGGGGCAGGAAGGTCGGCACCCCCAGGGCCCCGCCCAGCGTTTTCGTGAATTCCCGGTTCCGGACGGGCTCGGGCGCCGTGCAGTTGACCGGCCCCTCGAGGGCCCGGTTCTCCTCGATGAGGAACAGAAAGATGCGGGCCAGGTCCATCTCGTGGATCCAGGAGAGCCACTGGCTGCCGCTGCCAAGGTCGGCCCCCAGGTACAGGCGGAACACGGGAACGACCTCGCCCAGCATCCCTCCGCTTTGGCCCATGACGATTCCGAAGCGCATCAACACGACGCGGGCGCCGAGATCCTTCGCGCGCAAGGCTTCCGACTCCCAGTCCCGGGACAGCAGGGCCAGGAAATCGGTCCCCCCGGGGGAGTCCTCGGTCAGCTCCTCGTCGCCGTGATAGCCGTAGTAGCCCGCGCCGGAGGTGCTGAAGAGGTGCGTCTCCTTTCCCTTTCGAGGCGCCAGGGCCTCCACGAGATGCCTCGTGGTGAGGATGCGGCTCTCCCGGATGATGCGCTTCGCCTCGTCGGTCCATCGCGTGAAAATGGAGGCCCCGGCGAGGTTGATGAACACCTCGTGCCCGGGAACCCGCTCCTGCCAGGCCCCCCGGACCGTGGGATCCCCCTCCAGGGGCGAGGCCCCCGGCGGCAGACGCAAGCCCGACTCGCCCTTGCGCATGAGCACCGTCACCGCGTGTCCCTTCGCCGTCAGCTCGCGGGCAAGCGTCGTGCCCACGAACCCCGTCCCGCCGGTCATGAATACCTTCATGATTCGCTCCGCGAAAGGGTTTCGGGTATCGGGTATCGGGTTTCGGGCATCGGGAAAATCTTTCTCCTTCCCGAGACCCTATCCCCGAGACCCTATCCCCTGTTTTACTCTTTGTCCCCTATGAGAGGAAGCACCTTGTCGATTTTGAAGTAGACGACGAACTTGTTCTCGTTGCTGTACTTCCCGGAGACTTCCGCGTGTTTTTTCCGGCGCATCTCCCCGACGAGCTGCGGGTCCTGGATCTCCTTCGTCCGGGTCAGGTACAGGCGCCTGCCCACGTATTTCTCGCCGGATTCCTTGAACAGGAAGGCGGCGCGCGGGTTCTGCTGGACGTTGTGGTGGGTGAGCTTGTCCGCCATGATGAAGGCCACCGTCTCCTCGTCGACGAAGTGGGGCTTCGAATAGACGGCCGCATTGACGGCCCCGGCCGAATCAGCCGTGGAGAGGATACTCAGTCCCGTTGCATTCTCGAAATAGTCGCTTAACTTCATGGCTCCTCCTTCTTGATGTTCGATCCCTGTTGTCCGCCCTTCCGCGTCATGCCGGGCGCCCCAGGCGCTCCTCGGGTCCATGCGGTGCGCCCGAAGGCACACCTCGGTGAATTTGACGGCGTGTTCATCTCCCGTCTCGACGGCCCGCGTGACAAGGCCCTCTATCGGCTCATCATAAGCATCGCAGGGGGCCCTGTCAATTTCGCGGCCGATGGCGGCGTAGAGGGCCGCTGAGGCCTGCCAGGCGTAACGCAGGGCGACGCGGCCGATGTCGGGCAGCAGGCACGCGGCCATGAGGCAGACGGCCCCGGGACCGGTGACCCCGTGGATGAAGGTGATGACGCCGCCCCGGGTTTTCGCGTTTGCCAGGTAGACGCGGGCGAAGGCCTCGAACAGGTCGACGGCAAACGGCGCGATGTCGTCGGGCGGCTCCGTGAGGTTGATGACCTGCGCAAAGGGCGCAAACCCGTCGAGCCGCCGGACCTTCTCGTAGATGAGCCCCTTCATCAGCCGCTCTTCGTCGGGAAGAACCGGGACTGCGCCGATCGCGTCTAGCGGGCTGCGGAGACCGGCCCGGGGGACCGGGAACCCCGGCAGCGACTGATAGCGGGCGGCCCAGTAGGCCAGGGCCCGGGCCAGCTCGCGGATCTTTGCGGGGGACTCCCCCCGCTCGAGGCTGCGCACCGCGTGCCCCGCGCGGATGGCGCCGTGCCAGGCCGCGCCTACCATGCCGGGAAGCAGGCGGGGCACCCACACGTTGAGCACGGTGCGCCAGTTTTCGTCGCGCAGTTCCTCCTCGAAGCATGCCGCCCAGTCGGCGTAGCGGCCGAACGAGCCGAGGGCCTCGAACCAGGTCCCGCTGTCGACGGGAAGACCCGGCTTCGGGCTGCCCGGCAGCCGTTTGCGGTATCCCGTCACCCAGGGGATGACGGCCTCGTCGCGCCCCAACGCCAGCAGGGCCTCGGCGGCCA
>JALOPC010000147.1 GCA_025454095.1 Syntrophales bacterium
GGGCGACGACAAGGTCTACGAGGTCACGATGCGCCTGGGCGTCCGGACGGACACCCAGGACATGACCGGGCAGGTGCTGGCCGAACAGGAGCCCCGGGTGACCGAGGCGGATGTCAGGGAGGCGCTCGAGGCCTTCTCCGGGAAGACGATCACTCAGGTGCCGCCGCAGTACTCGGCCGTCAAGGTCCGGGGCAAGGCGCTCTACAAGTGGGCCCGCAAGGGGATCCGCGTGGAGCCCCCCGCGCGCCAGGTCGAGATCCGCGCCATCCGCGTGCTGGGCGTCGAGATGCCCCGGGTGCGGTTCGACGTGACCTGTTCCAAGGGCACCTACGTCCGGACGCACGTGGGCGAGAGGCTCGGGTGCGGCGCGGCCCTCGAGACCTTGCGCCGGACGGCCAGCGGCGCCTTCCGGCTGCAGGACGCCGTCCCCCTCGAGGGGGGCAGCGACGCGGCGATCCGGGAGAGGCTCGAAGGGGCGATCATCGCCCCGGCACGGGCACTCGCGGGGGTGGGCGACATCCCGGTTCCCCCGCACCTCGAGGAGAGGCTGATGCAGGGCCATCAGCCCGATGCGGAGGCCCTGGCGGGTCTGCAAATCCCTTCTCTTGCCGCGGGAGATGTGGTAAAGTTCACAAGCGGGTCGGGGCGTCTCGTGGCGCTGGCCCGGATGGTCGTGGCGACCGAGGAGATCCCGATGCTGGGGGTCCGAGACCGGGTCGCCCGCATCCTGAGGGTTTTTGTCCCGTAACGAAATCGACAGCAATTCAATCATACGTTGTAAAGGGAGGATTTACGGACGTGCTTGACGCAGAAAAGAGGAAAGAGATCATTGCCGGCTTCAAAACCCACGAGGGCGACACGGGCTCTCCCGAAGTGCAGATCGCACTGCTGAGCGCCCGCATCCAGTACCTGACCGAGCATTTCAAGACGCACAAGAAGGATCATCACTCCCGGCGGGGACTCCTGAAGCTTGTCGGCCAGCGCCGCCGGCTGCTGGAGTACCTCAAGAACAAGGAAGTGAGCCGTTACCGCAAGATCATCGAGCGGCTCGGTCTGCGGAAGTAGGGGCACGGGCAACGTCGGACAATCGATAACGAGTTGTTGGGCTCCTGCCATGGTGGATACGTCCGCAACATCGTAACCGGTTCTTTTCGGAACAGGGGAGCCGTCCGCCTTCCGGCCGCTGCCGGCGCACGTCCAGAACTTCACCGTCACAAGCCAAGCAAGGAGAAAGAAGAAGTATGAGTCAGATATTCAAGAAAGATTTCGCAGGCAGTGAGGTCAGCATCAAGACCCAGTACATCGCCGAGCAGGCTGACGGGGCCGTCCTCGTCACCTACGGGGAGACCGTCGTGCTGGTCACCATCGTGTCGGCACGCTCCCAGCGGGAGGGGCTCGATTTCCTTCCCCTCACCGTGGACTACCAGGAAATGACCTTTGCCGCCGGAAAGATCCCCGGCGGGTTCTTCAAGCGCGAGGGGCGGCCCAACGAGCGGGAGATCCTGATCTGCCGGATCACCGACCGCTCCATCCGCCCGCTTTTCCCCAAGGGCTACAACTACGAGACGCAGCTCATCGCCACGGTGCTCTCCGTGGACGGGGAGCACGACCCCGATGTGGCGGCCCTGCTGGGCGCCTCGGCGGCCCTGCAGATCTCGAACATTCCCTTCAACGGCCCCATTGCCGGCGTGCGGATCGGGCGGATCGACGGCAAGCTCGTCGCCAACCCCACCTCGATGCAGGGCAGCGACCTGGACATGTTCATCGTGGGGCGCAAAGTGGTCCCGGGAACGGCCGGCCGGCCCTATGACGTCAACCTCATCATGCTCGAGGGCGGCGCCAAGGAACTGGGCGAAGACGAGATCGTCCAGGGGATCAATCTCGCACTGGAGTCCATGCGGCCCGTCATCGACCTGCAGGACGAGATGCAGAAGGCCATCGGGAAGGCCAAGCGGGCCTTCTCGCCGCCCGTCGTCGAAGAGGCGCTCTACCAGAAGATTTCCGCCCTTGTGACCGATGGCTTCAAGGAAGCCTACGGGATCGCGCACAAGCTCGACCGTTACGGGAAGATCAGGGACGTCCGGGAGAAGGCCATCGAGACCCTCTGCAAGGAAGACCCCTCCCTCAAGCCCCTCGTCGAGCACGTCATCGAGAAGATCGACCGCGGCGTGCTGAGGGACCTGATCCTGTCGCAGAAGCGCCGCGTCGGCGGCCGCGCCTACGACGAGATCCGTCAGATCAACTGCGAGGTGGGGCTCCTTCCCCGCACGCACGGCTCGGCCCTCTTCACGCGGGGCGAGACGCAGGCGCTCGTGACGATCACCCTGGGGACCTCCTCGGATGAGCAGCGGATGGACTACATCACGGGCGAAGAGAGGCGTTCCTTCCTGCTGCACTACAACTTCCCGCCCTACAGCGTGGGTGAGGTGAAGCGCATGGGAAGCCCCGGGCGGCGTGAAGTCGGCCACGGGGCCCTGGCCCGCAGGGCGCTTCTTCCCGTTCTCCCGAGCCAGGAGGAGTTTCCCTACACGATCCGCACCGTGTCGGATATCGTTGCCTCGAACGGTTCGTCCTCCATGGCCAGCGTCTGCGGCGGAACCCTCTCGCTGATGGACGCGGGCGTGCCCGTGAAGGACGTCGTAGCGGGCATCGCCATGGGCCTCCTGAAGGAAGGCGACAACGTGGCGGTTCTCTCCGACATCCTCGGCGACGAGGACCACGCCGGCGACATGGATTTCAAGGTCTGCGGCACCAAGAAGGGCATCACGGCCCTGCAGATGGACATCAAGATCGACGGCATCAACGAGCAGATCCTGCGCAAGGCGCTCCAGCAGGCGAAGGACGGCCGGTTCTTCATCATCGACAAGATGAAAGAAACGCTGGCCGAGCCCCGCAAGGAGCTTTCCACGTACGCCCCCCGGATCATCACCCTGAAGATCCGGCCCGACCGGATCCGCGACCTCATCGGGACGGGCGGCAAGAACATCCGCCAGATCGTGGCCGAGACGGGCGTCTCCATCGACGTGGAAGACGACGGAACGGTGCTCATCGCGTCGGCCGACCTCGAGGCCGCCGATCGCGCCATTGCCATGGTGAAATGGCTCACCGAGGAGGCCGAGATCGGCAAGGTCTACATGGGCACGGTGAAGAAGGTCGTCGACTTCGGCTGCTTCGTGGAGATTCTGCCCGGCACCGAAGGGCTCGTCCACATCTCGCAGCTCGACGCGAAGCGGGTTGCCAAGGTGACCGACGTGGTCAAGGAAGGCGACAAGATCCCCGTGAAGGTCCTCGAGATCGACTCGAACGGGAAGATCCGCCTGAGCAGGAAGGATGCCCTGGGTGCAGACGTATCGAAAAACAGTCCTTTCTAACGGGATCAAGGTCATCACGGAGGAAATCCGTCACGTCCGCTCCGCCTCGATCGGCGCATGGGTCCGTTGCGGCTCGCGCCACGAGGACGAGCGGATCAACGGGACGGCCCACTTCATCGAGCACATGCTCTTCAAGGGGACGGCCCGGCGGTCGGCCTTCGACATCGCCTCCGACATCGACTCCGTCGGGGGCGTGATGAACGCCTTCACGGGAAAGGAGCTGACGGCGTTCTACGTCAAGGTGCCCGACTACCACCTGACCCTGGCCATCGACCTGCTCGCGGACATCTTCAACAACTCCCTGTTCACCCTCGACGACATCGACAAGGAGAAATCCGTCGTCCTCCAGGAGATCAGCATGGTGGAGGACACGCCCGACGAGTACATCCACGACATTTTCGAAAAGCACTTCTGGGACGGTCATTCCCTGGGCATGCCCGTCCTCGGGACGAAGGACTCCGTCGACGCCTTCGACCGCGGCGAAGTCCTGAAGTTCTTCGAGGAGCGTTACCGGGGGGACAACCTGGTCATCGCGGCCGTGGGGAACCTGGAACACGAAAAGATGGTCGATCTCGTCGCGAACCTCTTCGGCGCGCTCCCGCCGTTTACGCTCCGGTCCAGCGAGGAGAAGCCGCGCACGACGTCCCGCCTGTCCTGCATCGAGAAGGATCTCGAGCAGCTCCATCTCGTCGTCGGCACGCCGGCCCCGGCGACGCTGGACAACAACCGGTTCGCCGGCATCCTGATGAACTCCGTCTTCGGCGGGTCCATGAGCTCCCGGCTCTTCCAGGAGATCCGCGAGAAACGGGGTCTCGCCTATGCCGTGCGCTCCTACATCGTTTCCTATCGCGACACGGGAATGCTCAACATCTACGTCGGGACCTCGAAGGACAAGACGCAGGAGGTCATCGACATCGTCCTGGCCGAGATGCGGCGCATGAAGACCGAGCGGTTCACGGACAAGGAGCTGCAGTCGGCCAAGGAACTGATCAAGGGCAACCTGCTGCTCAGCATGGAGAGCACCGACAACCGGATGCAGAAGCTCGCGACCAACGAGATCTACTTCGGGCGCAACGTGCCGCCCGAGGAGATCGTCGGCAGGATCGAGGCCGTGACCGCCGAGGACATCCTGTCCCTTTCCGAGCAGATGTTCACGCGCCCCAACCTTTCCATGGTCTTCCTCGGGGACATGGCGGAAGCTGAAATGCCCACGGGAACGATCGACCTCTAAGAGCCGCAAGCAACAAACCGCAGGAAACAGAATTCCCCCCGGGTCCCCTTTTGCCAAGGGGGATTTGAACCGGAAAGACCAAGACGGGACGGACCGGATAGACGAAACCCATGGAACAGATCAGCGTCGCCATCACGCGGTTGAGCGGATCGGAGGACCTCCCGCTGCCGGGCTACATGACCGATCACGCGGCGGGGATGGACCTCGTTGCGGCCGTGAGCGGCGATCTGGTCCTTTCCCCGGGGCACCGCGCCCTGGTGCCCACAGGCATTGCCATCGCCCTGCCGCGGGGCTTCGAGGCCCAGATCCGGCCGCGCAGCGGCCTCGCGCTGAAAAACGGGATCACCCTCGTGAACACGCCGGGAACCATCGACGCCGACTACCGCGGCGAGATCCGCATCATCCTGATCAATCACGGCAACGAACCCTTCGTCGTCAGGCGGGGAGACCGGATCGCCCAGATGATCGTGGCGCCGGTCTGCCGGGTCCGGTGGGACGTGCAGGCGGCCCTGCCCTCGACGGACCGGGGAAGCGGCGGCTTCGGGCACAC
>JALOPC010000148.1 GCA_025454095.1 Syntrophales bacterium
GCCTGTGGGATAAGGCGCATCGAGGTGTCGTCTTTCGTGAACCGGTCGCTCGTTCCCCAGATGGCCGACGCCGAGGCGCTCTGGGAGCGGATACAGCGGAGGAAGGGCGTTCTTTACTCGGCGCTCGTTCTCAGCAACGGCGGACTCGAACGGGCCATCCGCTGCAGGGTTCCCCACGTGGGGATCTTCGTCTCGGCCAGCGAAACGCACAGCCAGAAAAACAGCAACCAGTCCGTCGCCGAGGCGCTGAAGGAGGCCGTCCGGCTGATCGGCTCGGCGCAGGATGCCGGGATGAATGTCCGGGCCGGTGTCATGAACGCCTTCGGATGCGCCTACGAAGGGAATGTGCCTGTGACTCGTGTCCTGAAGCTCGTAAGGGCTTTCCTGAAGAGGGGGGCCGATGAGATCTGTCTGGCCGATTCCTCCGGCCTGGCGAATCCCCTCCAGATGGAAAACGTGCTGGCCCGTGTCCGGGGCGAGACGGGGGAAACGGAACTTTCCCTGCATCTTCACAACACGCGGGGTATGGGGCCGGCCAATGTCTTTTCAGCCCTGAGGCAGGGGGTCGCGATCTTCGATACCTCGCTGGGAGGACTTGGCGGTTGCCCCTTCATTCCGGGCGCCCGGGGAAACATCGCCACGGAAGACACGGTCCTGATGCTCCACGAGATGAAACTGAAAACCGGAGTGGACCTAGACAGGCTCAGTCGCGCCGGCCTGCCTTTTGAAACCTTTCTGGGGAAGACCTTCCAGACCGTCGCGTCAAATCTGAAGCGTCCGCCATGCTGATCTCTCCTGCCGGAGAGGATCAGGCGTCTTTCCTGCACAGGTAAAGCTGCCTCAGGGCGTAGGTCTCGTAGTCCTTGAACAGGTTCCGGGGCAGACTTTTTCGGATGACGGCAAGGCCGGCTCGGGAAAGGTCATCGGCAGTGAGGTGACAGGACGAATAGCCCGTGATGATCACGAGGCCCTGTGGATTGAGCCTTTTGACGGCCTGCATCAGGATGTTCCATGCCGTTTCCCTCTCTGTGACCTGCCGGTTGAGAAGGCCGCAGAAAACAATCACATCCAGCATGATATCTCCGGGGAGCAGACGGTCCATTTCTTCGGCATCCCCCTCATAGATGCGCGACAACCCTTTTTCCCTGGCTGCCTCGACATTGTCGGGGTTCATGTCGATGCCGTGGCATTCCGCGTTCGGGAATTGCTCTGCGATCCGCTCCAGGAGATTGCCGGATCCGCATCCCGCATCGAGAAGGCGCTTGAAACGAATACCGGAAAGTGCGTCCAGAAGGGCGGGGTAAATGGCCGACGCGTAGAGTTCGTATTCTTTTTCCTCGTCGAAGCGCCCCCAGTTCACGGAGGGGGACACGTTCCGCAGCGGGACGATGAGCTCCGCCTCGTTTTCGTCAAGCGACGAGATGTAGCGGACCAGGAAGTCTTCCTCGATTTTCGTCACCGGGTGACCGGTGACCTCGGGCCAGAACCCGTCGATGTCCTCAGGCCCGATGCCCTCAACGAGAAGCGCGATGTTCCGGGCACTGCCTTTTCCCGATTCCGCGTCATAGACCTGCCCCTGGATGAAGTCGCGTCCCCCGGCACGGATCAGATTGAACCATTGACCCGTCAGCCTGACCGGCGCAGCATTCTTGATTCTTTTGACGGTTTCCTGGAACTGCTCTTCATCGTTTCGCATCGGTGAGATGATGTCCCCCGCTTTGGAAATGGCAGAAAAGAGGGGAACACACCTGGGGCAGGATGTCAAGCTGCGCGTTGCCCATGCTCAGGGGTGTTTGCCCTTCACCGTGCGCTGCGTGCCTGCCGTCAAACGGTTCAGAACAGCGTGTAGATGAACGGGGCGATGGCCGATCCCTCGGTGAGGACGATGAGCGCCCCGAGGAGCATCAGGACAAGAACGATCGGCGCGAGCCACCATTTCTTGCGGGCGCGGAGGAAGGCCCAGATTTCGGAGAGGCTGGAGAATAGGCTCATTCAGAACTGCCTTTCGTAATCGCTTTTCTGCCGCGGCGGCCCGGTTCTGCGGACCCAGTAGCTCGCCGATCCCTGCGATTTTTTCAGTTGCAGGAACTGTTCCCCGAAAGCCCGTCCCAGCAGGGCAATCGGCGTCACGACAAGATAGAAGACCCCCGTGAGGATCACCCGCGTCATGACCCACCCCAGGATCACGGCGAAGATCATCCAGCCCCTGTAAAACGGCTTCAGGATGCCCGGTGCGGCAACGCCGATGACGGCCGGCAGAGCCGCAGCGCCCGCCACCCAGGGCCAGGAGGCCGACGCCTTCCACCACAGCCAGCCGCCGGCAAGCAGCAGCACGGAGGCCGCGAGGAGGCCGAAGTTGCGCAGGGCCCTGCGGTCCATGGGGATCTTTTTGATTTCTTCATGAAACATCAATCAATCCAGTTCGAATTCTTTTTTCCAGTCCCTGTCGTCGGTCAGGGGTTTCTGCTGCGCCTTCTCCAGCAGGAACGGCCCCATCACCAGGTAGTCCATGTCCGTCCGCATGAAGCACCGATAGGCGTCCTCGGGGCTGCAGACGATGGGCTCGCCCCGGACGTTGAAGGAGGTGTTGATCACGAGCGGGCAGCCGTGCCGCTCGTTCAGAGCCTCGATCGTCCTGTGGAAGAGGGGGTTGGTCTCCCGGTCGACGGTCTGGACCCGGGCCGAGTAGTCCACGTGGGTGATCGCCGGCACGCAGGAGCGCACCACGTGGAGCTTGTCCAGTCCGAAGCGGTCCTGTTCCTCCTGCGACATCTCCCGGCAGATCTCCTTCCGCACGGGCGCGACGAGAAGCATGTAGGGGCTCTCCCGGTCGAGCTCGAAGAACTCCGACACCTTTTCCCGCAGCACCGTGGGGGCGAAGGGCCGGAAACTCTCGCGGAACTTGATTTTGAGATTCATCACTTCCTGCATCTTCGGCGAGCGGGCGTCCCCGAGGATGGAGCGGCTCCCGAGGGCCCGGGGGCCGAATTCCATGCGGCCCTGGAACCACCCGATCACCTTTTCCGAGGCGATGAGGTCGGCAATCGTTTCGGGGAGCTCCCCCTCGGTGAGCTCGGTGAAGGCAATGCCGTTCGTCCGCAGATAGTCCAGGAGGCTGTCGCGGTCCCAGGCCGGGCCGAGGTAAGAACCCCGCATCCGGTCCGTCCGCTCCTGCGCCGCGCGCCCGTTGCCCAGGACCTGGTGCCACGTGAAGAGGGCGGCCCCCACGGCGCCGCCGGCATCCCCCGCCGCCGGCTGAATCCAGATGTTCTCGAAGGGACCTTCCCGGAGGACCTTGCCGTTGCCCACGCAGTTGAGCGCCACGCCCCCGGCCAGGCAGAGGTTCTTCATCCCCGTCTCCCGGCGGATCGTGCGGGCCATGCGCAGCATGACCTCCTCGGTCACGTCCTGGACCGACCGGGCCAGGTCCATGTCGCGCTGCGTCAGCAGGGACTCGGGCTTGCGCGGCGGCCCGCCGAAGAGGCGATCGAACCGGCCGTTGGTCATCGTGAAGCCCGTGCAGTAGTCGAAGTACTTCATGTCGAGGCGAAAGGAACCGTCCTCCTTGAGATCCATCAGCTCCGTGAGAATCAGGTCGCGGTATTTCGGTTCGCCGTAGGGGGCAAGCCCCATGACCTTGTATTCGCCGGAGTTGACCTTGAACCCCGTGTAGTAGGTGAAGGCCGAGTACAGCAGGCCCAGCGAGTGAGGGAACTGCAGCTCCGCGAGGATCTCCACCCCGCTGTCGCGGCCGATGCCCCAGCTTGTCGTCGTCCACTCGCCCACGCCGTCGATGGTGAGGAAGGCCGCCTCCCGGAAGGGGGAGGGGAAAAAGGCCGACGCGGCGTGGGATTCGTGGTGCTCGGGGAAGATGACCGTGCCCGCGAAGCCCAGTTCCTTCCGGATGTTGTCCCGCATCCAGAGCTTCTGCCGGATCCAGAGCGGCATGGCCGTGATGAAGGAGCGAAGCCCCCCGGGGGCAAAGGCCAGGTAGGTTTGCAGCAGGCGCTCGAACTTCAGAAAGGGTTTCTCGTAGAACGCCACGACGTCCAAATCCCCGGGGGCAAGGCCACCTTCGCCAAGGCAGAACGAGACGGCCCGGGAGGGGAAGCCCGGGTCGTGCTTGACGCGCGTGAAACGCTCCTCCTGGGCTGCCGCGACGATCTCTCCATCGCGCAGGAGGCAGGCGGCACTGTCATGATAATAGGCGGATATCCCAAGGATGTGGACAGGCTTCATCCGTTTCCGTTCTCGATCTTGTCACGTTCACTCATCCCTAACCCATTTCCACGAATTATGCCAGCCCGGGGGTTTGACCGAAAGTCGGGTGCCCTTCGGCCGACCCGTTCGAAAAAAAGCGCTCAATCCGACCGGTTGCGCCTTATTCATGCGTTTTACCGGTTGACAGCCCCCCTCTACTTTCCTATAGTTTGTGCCGTCTAAAACAATCCATCGATCCGGCTTCGAGGGGGAGGCCGCCGGGACCGAAGTTTGCATGCTTTTTCGCTTGAGTAAACCCGGCGGGAGGAAAGATGTATCGACGCGAGCGGACCCAGTCTGTCCTTATTCTGTTCCTGTGTCTTGTTGTCCTCTGTTCCTGTTCCCCCACCTATTTCGACCCCATCCGGACCCCCCCCGAACCCCTCAACGTCAGGGGCCTGGACAAACTGTCCTGGCATGAGCTCTGGGCGGGGATCGTGTTCAACGGCGAAAAGGTCGGCTTCTCCCACTTGAAGATCGTACCCCTGCCCGATGAAGGGCTCTTTCGCCTCGAATCGGAGGCGCACCTGCGCATCCGATTCCTCGGACTCAGCAAGGCGATCTCCATGAAGAGCGAGGATCTCGTCCGGGCCGACCTCCAGTCCGTCTCCCTGCGGCACGAAATGGTCATGGACGGC
>JALOPC010000149.1 GCA_025454095.1 Syntrophales bacterium
TCCCCCGCGCCCCCGTTTCCGCCTGTCTCACTCTTTCTTGCCGGCGTCCTTCTCCTTCATCACCGACCCTTCGGGCGGGTAGTCCAGCGTGCCTTCGAGCTGCGAGACACGCACGCGCCGGTGATCCGGGAAGGGCAGCTCGCCCTCCTGCCTCCAGCGGTCGACGATTGCGGATGCGCTGCGGCCCTTCTCCGCGTCGAGCCCCCCGTCCCTGGCCATGTAGAGCGTCTGCGAGGGGAAGGCAAAGCCGCTGCCGCTCGATTCGACGAGGTCCATGATCCGCAGCAGCAGATCCTCCTGGACGGCCAGGAAGGGTTCCTGCGCGGTCTCGAGAACGTAGGCGAAGATCTCCAGGTCGAGCGAGGACGGCCCGAAGGCGACAAAGCGGATGCGGGCGGTCGGGGAGTCCACCTTCGGGTGCCGGTACAGGAGCTCGCGGATGCCGGCCAGAACGAAGCGAAGCTGGTCCGCCGTGGTCTCGTAGCGCAGGTTCAGGGTGTGCTTGAAGAGGAACCGGTCGCGCAGGGTGAAGTTCTCGACGCTGACCGACGAGAGCTGGCCGTTGGGGATGGAGACGACGGTGCGGGCCAGCGTGCGGATCTGCGTCGAGCGCAGGCCGATGTGCTCGACCGTGCCGGCATGCTCGCCGGCCTTGCAGTAGTCGCCCAGCCGGATGGGCTTGTCCCAGACGAGGAAGACCCCGCCGAAGAAGTTCTCGATCGTCTTCTGGGCGGCGAAGGCCACGGCGATGCCGCCCACGCCGAGACCGGCCACCACGGCCGTGAGGTTGATCCCCGCGGAGTAGTAAAAAATCACCACGAGGCCGATGACGACGGCCAGGGTCTTCAGCAGCGTCGCCGTGAGGCGGACGACGGCGTTGGCGGCCTCGGGGCGGCGCTCCTCGATCATCCGGGAGCCGGCGTCGATGAGATGGATGGCGAGCCACACCAGGCCGACGGCAGCCATCGTGGAGGCCACGAACTGCCAGAAGAGCTGCCCGAGAAGCGAGAAGACGCTCCGGGAATAGACGTAGAGAGCCCCGGCCGCGAAAGCGAGGCGAAGGGGTTTTTTCGCCTGCTTGAGTTTCTGCAGGATCGGCTCGTCGAAGCGGTCCTGAAGAGGCTTGCGCAGCAGCATGCTCAGCAGTCCCGTGATCAGCCAGCCGACCAGGAGCGCCAGGGGGAACATCAGGACGGCAAGCACCCACCGGTACAGCGGCTGACCGGCGAAGCGGATCTCCGTCATCGCCGCCGGCATCTGCTGCTCGATCCAGGGAACGTCGATCTCCTCGTAGATGCGGGGCACGAGCTTCAGGGTCTCCGAGGAGAAGAGCCAGACGGGGGGGTTGTTCTCCTTCTGAACAAGCTCGAGCTGGATCTTGTACTCCCCGCTCTTTGTCTTGACGGTGCCCACGATCTCCCGGCTGGCCAGGGGGCTGTCCTGGAGGTTCCCCTCGGGTTTGGCGCTGCCGAAACCCCCTGGTCGAGGATGAAGTGCAGCTCGGCGGCAAGCTGCCGGGCCCGTTTTCCCGTCTGCTTCGTGTCGAGGAACTCGACGGCCCGCTCGTAATCCTCGCGCTGCATCGCCCGGATGAAGCCCAGGACGGTGCCCTCCGGTGTGCTGCGGCCCAGGGGGTCGTCGTAGGTCGTTTCGGCGGGGGCGGGGCCTTTCGGCGCCGCGGCGGGCGCTGCCTTCTCGGCGGCCGGGGCGGCTGTCGCGATCACGGCAACGGCCCCAGGCCCAATCGAGTTGCCCATGTTCCAAGGGTGCCCATGAAATCCTCCCTGCCGGGTGCCTGCCGGCCCCGGCACGTATTCTGCAATAACTCGGCGGTCGAGCGTGTGAGCATTCCCCGCACCACGGTGCCCGGAATGCGGAAACTCGAGGGGTGAGTTTCTCTGTCAGCAGGCTCGCCCGTTCCCGCAGCAAGCCGCGGGGTATGCGCGTCCAGTTGTTTTCATACCACGATTCGCCGCCCAGGGTAAGGGCGATCCTCACGCGGCGGGCGCCTAAAGTTCTGTTTCATTCTGACGATGGTTATCACGGTCGGTTCGCTGACGACGCGCGACCGCAAAGATCCGAAGACGGTTCATCGTTTCTCGATTCGGCACTCATACCTGTCTGCCTCGTAACGCCGGACGCACCGCCGTCCGCGCTTCATCCCCGTCTTTGCCTCTTCGATGTCCGCCGGGACTCGACCCGCGCCCCGGACGGATGCGCGATCGCTTGCGCCCGCACGCCCGGCCGACCGATGCAACACATGGAGGTGCAGACACCGATGAAACGATTCTCGTTCGGAAAATCACTCAAGGCAAGGCTCCTGACGGGAGGGATCCTGATGATCGTGATCCCCCTGTCGGTGAGCGGGGCCATCTCCTGGTGGAAGGCCGACCGGTCCCTCACGGAGGCCGGCCAGGGGATGCTGCAGGAAATGTCCGAGGGGGCGGGCAACCTGGTGCGCGTCATCGCGGACAAGGAACTCAAGCTGGCCCGCGAACTGGCCACGCGCCCCGACACGATCCAGGCCGCCGAGAAGCAGAGCGCGTCGTTCAGCGAGACGCTCAAGCACTTCGCCGCCGTCAGCGGCGACTACCAGGTCGTCTACGGACTCGACCCGTCGGGCAAGGGGTTCGCCGACTCCCACGGCGGGAAGAACATCGGCATCAACCTCGGGGACCGGGACTACTTCAAGAAGGCCAAGGCCGAGATGAAGCCCGTCGTGGGCGACATGATCCTGGCGAAGACCACGGGCAAGCCCGTCCTGCCCTTCTGCGTCCCCATCGTGAAGGACGGCAAATTCCTGGGCGCCATCGCCACGATCATGACGACGGACGCCCTGTCGGCCCGGTTCGCCGAGATCAAGGTCGGCAAAACAGGGTACGCCAGCGTCATCAACCGGGACGGCATGGTGATGATCCACCCGAAGGCCGAGGCCGTCTTCAAGCTCGACGTGAGCAAGCTCGAGGAGATGAAAGACCTCTGGGCCCTGGTGCAGTCCCAGAAGGCGGGCTTCGCGGGCTACACCTACGGCGGGCAGAAGAAGATCGCCGCCGTCAGCCCCGTCCAGGTCAACGGCTGGGCGTCCCTGACCGTCATGGACCTCGACGAGGCCGTGAGCGGGGCCCGCGAGATCCGCAACGCCCTCGCGCTGACCGGCGCGCTGCTGCTGGCCCTCTCGGCCGGCCTCACCCTGCTGTTCGCCCGGGGGATCGCGGACCCGGTGGCCCGCGCCGCCTCCGAGATCCACGAGGCCGCGGCCCAGGTGTCCTCGGCGGCATCCCAGGTGGCCGCCTCGAGCCAGCACCTGGCCGAAGGGGCTTCCGAGCAGGCCTCTTCCCTCGAGGAGACCGCGGCGTCGATGGAGGAGATGTCGTCCATGACCAAGCAGAACGCCGACAACTCGCAGAGCGCCAACGCGCTGATGGGCTCCACGAAGGACGCCGTGGTGAAGGCCGAGGACTCGATGCAGGAGCTGGTGCGCTCCATGGACGCGATCCGCAAGGCCAGCGAAGAAACGAGCAAGATCATCAGGACGATCGACGAGATCGCCTTCCAGACCAACCTGCTGGCCCTCAACGCCGCCGTCGAGGCCGCGCGGGCCGGCGAGGCCGGGGCGGGGTTTGCCGTGGTGGCCAGCGAGGTGCGCAACCTGGCCATGCGGGCCGCCGAGTCGGCCAAGCTGACCTCCACCCTGATCGAGACCACGACGACCCGGGTCAAGGAGGGCTCCGCCCTGGTGTCGAAAACGACCGACGCCTTCGCCGAGCTGAACCGCAACGCGGAGAAGGTCTCCGGGCTGGTGGCGGAGATCGCCGCCGCCTCCCAGGAACAGGCGCGCGGCATCGACCAGGTGGGCGGCGCCATCACCGAAATGGACAAGGTCGTCCAGCAGACGGCGGCCAACGCCGAGGAGTCCGCGTCGGCCTCGGAAGAACTCAACGCCCAGGCCGGCCAGATGCAGTCCGTGGCCGAGACGCTCATGCGGATCGTCGCCGGCGAGGCATCGGGCGCGGCGGAGGCGAAACCCGCCGCGGCGCACGCCCGTCTCGTGGCGAAGATCTCCGGCGCGGTGCGGATCGGCAAAGCGAAAAAGGCCGAGGAGGTCATCCCCCTGGAGCGCGGAGGCGGCTTCAAGGATTTCTAGCGGCAGCGTCCCGCGCCGACACGACAAGGGCATCCCGGCCGTCATCCGCGGGATGCCCTTTTTTATTGTGTCCCCGGTCTTACCGGATCTTCTCGTTGACGCGCTCGAGCTCCGCGATGACCTGCGCCCCGAGCAGGACGATGATCGCCACGGCCTCGACGCTGAGCAGGAACACGACCACCGAGGCAAAGGAGCCGTAAATCAGGTTCACGAAGGTGTAGGTCTTGTAGTACCAGACGATCACGCGGCGCGTGATCTCCCAGAGGACCGTGGCGGCCAGGCCCCCGACCAGCGCGTGCCGGAAGGTGGTGGGCCCCACGGGCAGCACCAGGTAAAAGACCGTGATCAGGAAGACCTCCGCGGCGAGGCCCAGCACGTAGACCGCAAACCCGAAGATGAACCCGAGCCCGACCTTGTGCCCGAAGACCACCAGCTTCGTGCTCTCCAGCTGCTCCAGCGCGCCCACGAGGAACGACAGGGTCAGGACGCCCAGGGCGATGATCACGATGAACAGGTAGGGGATGATGCCCGAAACCAGGAAGTGTCGGCGGTGGGGCCGCACGCGGTGGAAGATCGTCGAGATGGCGCTCTCGAGCACCGAGAAGGCGATGGAGCTGAAGAACACGAGCACCAGGATGCCCACGGTGCCGATCACGCCGCGATACCGCAGGAACACCCGGACCTGCTCGGTCAGGGCCGCCGCGTAGCCGGGGATGACGAGCTCGACGAACCGCGACATGGTCTCCATGAGCAGCTCGGGGTCCACGAAGTGCGACAGCACGATCAGGATGAGGATCAGCAGGGGGATGACGGACAGCAGGGTGTAGTAGGCGATCGACCCGGCCAGGATCAGGCCCTGGTTCTGCCGGAAGCGGCCCAGGACCCGCAGGAGAAAGCCGGAAAGACGGCCGAATGCCGCCAGTGCCTTGTACGCGTTGATCATCGCCCGACCCGTACCGACAGGATTCGCCCCCGCGCCGCCCCTTTCGGGTCTTCGGCCGGAGGCAGACCGAATCATAGGCGATCGAACCGGGTGTGTCAATGAAGACGAGGGGACAGGGTTCAGGGTCCAGGGTGCGGGGAAAGAAAAGAAATCCGGGGATCTTGACGAAACAAAGGAAAAAACGAGGCACGAAATAAACCGGCGACAGCCGCGTTCAGTGCAGCGCGAGGGGGAAATCCATGCCCGAGCCCCAGCTCACGGGATACTGGGCCTGGCCCCGGTGCTTTTCCGTGAGTTCCGGAAGCTTCTCCTTGACGTAGTGGATGAGCCCCTCGACGGTCACCTTCTTCTCCCCGGCCTTGCCCTGCAGGCCCTCGAGGAGCGAGTAGGTGAACACCCCGTGGCCCAGCGCCTTGATCTCGGCGGCGTACTGCCGGTCCGTCGAGGCCGAGACGATGTAGGTGCCCGTCGAACGGGCAAGCTGCACGAGGGCCTTTCGCGCCTCGGTGCTGCGCATGGCCAGGACCAGCCTGCCGGACTTGCAGGCATCGATCATCACGAAGACCTTCTGGGCCCTGCACTGCTTGACCGACTCGCTGACAAACCCGTTGGAGATGCCGCCCTTCTTGAGTTCCTGCTCGATCTCGGGCGCCGTGACGTCGTGGGGGATGAAGTACCATTCCTCGCCGAGCGTGTCGCCGTGCCCGGCCAGGTAGATGAGCAGGGTATCCTGCGGCTGCGCCTTCCTTGCCGCTTCGGCGAAGAGGCCACGGATCGCCGGTCCCGTTGCCTGCTCGCTCATCGCCGAGTACACGTGGACGTTTCGGAAGAGCTTCTTCACGCCGGCGGACTGGAAAAAGCCGATCACCCCCTTCGCGTCGGTCTCGGCGTAGGTCAGGTTGAGCGCCGCGTTGCGGTAACGGTTGATCCCGACGACGACGAGGTGCAGGTCGCTCTCCCTCTCCGCCCCCCGGAGCGTCACGGTGATCTCCATGGGGCTGCTCTCCACGCGGTCGCTGCTCAGCGCGACGACCTTGAACCGGTTCTCCCCCTCGACGAGCCTGACGCGGAAGAGGTGCTCCTGGGTGCTGCCGTCCTTCGTCACCCTCCCCGCCGTTTCGCGAGGGAGGATCTTGCCGTTCTGGTAGAGCCGGACTTCCCCGATGCCGCCGCCCAAATCCTCGGCGATCACCTTGATCTCCTGCATGTCGCTGTCGAACTGTTTGCCCGGCAGGGGCGACACGATGGCCGCCTCGGGCGGGGGCTCGATCCCGGCCGTCTCGATGCTCGGGGCCGCCTTCTCGCCGAGCGAGGCGATGACGGCCGTGTCGTCCTCGATGGCCTTGACCGCCCGGGCCACGACCTCGGGACGGTAGAACCGCTCGAAGAACCGCGAGACGGGGTAGAAGCTCGCCGCCCTGTCGAGCCC
>JALOPC010000150.1 GCA_025454095.1 Syntrophales bacterium
GCCGTCACCCGGATGACGTAGTGGGCCCTGGGCGACGAGAGAACCGGGGTGATCTCACCCGTGCGGGTGCTGAAAATCTGGCTTTCCACGTCCCGGATCTGCCTCAGCTCCGCCGGCAGCTCCCTCGCCGAGAAGAAGCCCGTGTCCTGGACGCGCAGCCCGTTCTTGGCCGCGTAGGCGTCGAAGTTCTCCTGCTGGTAGATCGTGTCGTGGGCCTTCTTCGCGCTCTCGGCGGCTACGCTCATGGCCTTCATCAGGCGGATCTCCTCGGCGATGCGCCCTTTGACGGCCTCGAACGGGGGTGGCTGTCCCTTCACGGCGGGCAGCTTGCCCTTGTTGGCCTCGTAGGCGCTCCGGGTTTCCTCGGCCGACACGTCCACCTTGCCGGTGTAGTTCTCGGCGGGGAAGGCGAGGACCTTCACCTGCACCTTCGCCGGGATGCGGAAGTCGTCCTTGCGCTCGCCGTAGTACTTTTCCAGCTCCTCCTTCGTGGCGTTCACCTTGCCGCGGCAGGCCCGGGCGGGCAGCTTGAAGAGCTCCACGTTGATGCGCTCGGACTGCATGCGGTGGATGTCCTGCATCTCCTGTTCCGAGACCTTCACGCCCTGGCGGAAGATGTCCTGGAGCTTGACCGTCATGAGGGCCTTCTTCTGCATCGCCTCGAACTCCTCGGGGCTCATCCGCTGGTATCGAAGCAGCTGCTCGTAGCGCTTGGCGTCGAAGACCCCGTCGCGCTGGAAGGCGGGCTGCATGGCGATGACGGTGCGCACTTCCTCGTCGCTTACCCGGATGCCCATCTCCTCGGCCTTCATCAGGAGAACCGTCTGGTTGACGAGGTTGTCCAGGGCCTGCTGCTTGAGGTTGAGGCTCTTGATGACGTCTTCCGTGAGGTTGGCGCCGAGCCGCTGGCGGTACATGTCGAGGAGGTTCTGGTACTCCTTGCGGTAGTCGCTGAAGGTGATGACCTTCTCGTCGACCGTCACGAGAGCCTCGGCGGGATCGCGCCAGCGCGAGGAGCCGAAGTAGAGGACGAAGACGACGATGATGAGACCCAGCAGGACCTTGATCAGCCAGCTCTGGGCGTGTTTCCGCATGAATTGAAGCATGGGGTGTCCCTCGAGTGTCGCGTTAAGGGGAAATCCCTATTATAATTGAGGCGAAAATGCAATCGTTTTTTGTCAAAAAGGCATTGATTCGCCCGTGCAAATACTGTATATGACACCTTTCCAATGGGAAATCGCCGGGGTGGTCCGGCGATTTTTCCAGTAACATCGGGAGGAAGCGTTTTGCTGTTCGATTTTATTCTCGGCAAATTCTCGAATGACCTGGCCGTCGATCTCGGCACGGCCAACACACTCGTCTACGTCAGGGGGAAAGGCATCGTCCTGCGCGAGCCCTCCGTCGTGGCCGTTCACCGCGACTCCCGCGGGATCAAGAAGGTCCTCGCCGTGGGCGCCGAGGCGAAGCTCATGCTCGGCAAGACGCCCGGCAACATCGAGGCCATCCGGCCCATGAAGGGCGGCGTCATCGCCGATTTCGACATCACCGAAGCCATGCTCCGTCACTTCATCCAGCGCGTGCACAACCGCCGGACCCTGATCCGTCCGCGCATCATCGTGTCGATTCCCTCGGGGGTCACCCAGGTCGAGCGCAGGGCCGTCAAGGAGACGGCCGAGTCGGCCGGCGCCCGCGAGGTCTACCTTATCGAGGAGCCCATGGCGGCCGCCATCGGCGCGGGCATGCCCATCAAGGAGCCCGTGAGTTCCATGGTGGTCGACATCGGCGGCGGGACGACGGAAGTGGCCGTGATCAGCCTCTCCGGCATCGTCTACGCCAAGTCGGTCCGCGTGGCCGGCGACAAGATGGACGAAGCCATCGTACAGTACCTGAAGCGCAAGTACAGCCTTCTCATCGGCGAGCGCACGGCCGAGATGATCAAGACCACGATCGGCTGCGCCTACCCGGACGAGGAGCTCAAGACCGTCGAGGTCAAGGGCCGGGACCTCATCTCGGGGATCCCGAAGATCATCGAGATCAACTCCGAGGAAGCCCGGGAGGCCATCGCGGAGCCCGTCAGCATCATCGTCGACACGATCCGCGACGCCCTGGAACAGATGCCCCCGGAACTGGCGGGCGACATCGTGGACCGCGGCATCGTGCTCACGGGCGGAGGGGCCCTGCTCCGGAACCTCGACACGTTGCTCCGGGAGGAGACGGGACTGCCCGTCAGCGTGGCCGACGACCCCCTGTCCACGGTGGCCCGGGGCTCCGGCATCGCCCTCGACGAACTGGAACTTCTCCGCGAGGTCGCCATCCAGCTGTGAGCCGTCGGTCGGCGTCGAACTTCACCGTTTCGGGCACCGCCGGCGGCGCCGCCTCACGCGCGACGGGGGCGCCCGGACGGAAAGACCCGCCTCTTCAACGTCATTGCAGGTGAGGAGCGTTGTTGTTCAAGAAGTATCTCGCCGTCATCGTAGCCTTCATCCTGATTGCCGTTTCCCTCGTCATCCTGTCCCAGAGCCTGAGGCGCCCGGGAAGCCCGGGGATCATGAAGAAGCTCGTCTTCGAGGTGACCGCCCCCGTCGAGCGGGGGATCCATTCGAGCGTGGACTCCGTGGGCGGGGCGTGGAAGCGCTACCTCTTTCTCGTGGGGCTCGAGGAGGAGAACCGGGAGCTGCGCAAGACGATCGCGGCCCTGCAGGGCGAGGTCAATTACTACCGGGAGATGTCCCTCGAAGGCAGCCGGCTCAGGAAGGTGCTCGCCCTCGAGGACAGCACCGTCTACCCGACGATCGCCGCGCGGGTCGTGGGCAACGAGGGGTCCTCGCCCTTCCGGACGATCCTGATCAACCGGGGGAGCCGCGACGGCGTGAAGGACGGCCTGCCCGTGATTTCGCCGGACGGCGTCGTGGGCCGCGTCATCGAGGCGTCCTGGAATTACGCCAAGATCCTGCTCGTGACGGACTACAACAGCAACATCGACGCTCTCGTCCAGGGCAGCCGCGCCCAGGGGATCCTCCAGGGCGGGGGGCAGCGGCTCTCGCGCCTGAAATACGTGCAGCGCACCGAGGAGGTCAAGGTCGGAGAAACCGTCGTCACCTCGGGGCTCGGCGGGATGTTCCCGAAGGGGCTCATGCTGGGCACCGTCGCCCGGGCCGACAAGAAGGACCCCGGCCTGTTCCAGACGATCGAGGTGGTGCCGTCGGTGGACTTCTCGAAAATCGAGGAAGTGCTGGTACTGCAGACCGAGAAAGAATAAGGACAGGGTCTAGGGTCTCGGGTCTAGGGTATAGGGGTGGAAAAATCCTTCTTGAATGCCCGATACCCGATACCCGATACCCGATACCCTAAGCCATGGCATATTTCATCGTTCTCCCCTTCTTTGCCGTCCTGCTCGTCGTCCTCCAGCGGACGCTGCTGGATCTCGTCTTCGGCGGGCGGATCGGCATCGAGGTCTCCCTCATCCTGGTCGTATGGGCCGGGTTCCATCTCGACATGCTGCGGGGCGGCGTGCTCGCCTTTTTCCTCGGGTTTCTCCTCGACTGCCTGTCGGGCACGATCATGGGGCTCACCACCTTCGTCTACGTCATGCTGTTCGTCCTTTCCAGCCTGCTGTCGCCCCGGGTCTACGGGGAGCGCATGCTCTTCATCATGGCCTACGTCTTTCTCTGCGTGATGCTGGAGGGGCTGTTCATCTTCGCGGTCTACTGGTTCATCTACGGCACCGATGTGTCGGAGAGCCTGCTGAGGACAACCCTTCCGCAGGCCCTGGTCGCGGGGGTCCTGAGTCCCGCGGTCTTCACGCTGTTCAACCGCCTGGGGGGCGGCGTCTATGCTGGAGAAGCGCGATAGGCTCGTCCGGTACGACCCGGGCGAATACCGCGAGCGGTTCACCTTTTTCTTCTGGGTGATCCTTGTCGCCGTCTGCCTGCTCGTCCTGCGGCTCTGGTACCTCCAGATCATCAAGGGCGAGGACCTGCTCAAGCGCTCCGAGAACAACCGCATCCGCATCCGCGAAGTGAAGGCCATGCGGGGGATCGTGCTCGATTCCCGGGGCGTCGTCCTCGTGGAGAACCGTCCCTCCTACGACGTGGTCATCTTCCCCGAGGACGTCAAGGACCTCAAGGGGCTCGTGGAGAAACTCGAGGCCCTCTACGCGAAGGTGGGCCTGACGTTCCCCATGGATTACGAGACGATCCGCGAAAACCGCCGCCCCTTCACGCCGCTGCGGGTGGACCGCAACGTGAGCCGCGAGAAGCTCGCCCTCATCGAGACGCACTCCCTCGAGCTACCCGGCGTGGGCATCGACGTCATGCCCGTGCGGGAATACTACTACGGGGAGAGCATGGCGCACGTCATCGGCTACATCGGCGAGGTGAGCCGCGACGAACTCGACCGGGACAAGTCCTCCGGGTACAAGAGCGGGGATTTCATCGGAAAGTTCGGTTTGGAAAAGGCCCTCGACGCACACATCCGCGGCAAGCCGGGCGGCGAGCAGGTCGAGGTCAACGTTGTCGGCCGCAAGGTCAAGACCCTGGGCCGCGTCGAGCCCGTCCAGGGCTACCGGGTCCTGCTGACCATCGATTCCCAGGTCCAGAAGGCGGCCTGGAGCGCCATGGAAGGCAAGGCCGGCGCCGTCGTGGCCCTCGACCCGCGCGACGGCTCCGTGCTCGCGCTGGTGAGCCGGCCGGGGTTCGACCCCAACCTCTTCAACCGGGGCGTGAGCGCCGACGTGTGGGAGAAGATCTCCTCGAACCCCCTGCACCCCATGGAGAACCGTGCCATTGCGGGCCAGTACCCCCCGGGCTCCACGTACAAGCTCATCGTCGCGGCGGCGGCTCTGGAAGAGGGGATCATCACGCCCGAGACGGCCTTCAAC
>JALOPC010000151.1 GCA_025454095.1 Syntrophales bacterium
CGAAATACGCCTTCGATCTCCCTGCGCCCGATGACGGCCTGAACGCGTCCGTCGGCCAGGAGAAGGTCCTTGAACTCCAGCCCGTCCTGCCAGGCCCGCATGGCGTTGTCCTGCACCACGGCGTAGGCCTGCTCCCGGGTCATTTTCTTCTCGATCAGCTTCAGGAGGACCTGCTGCGAGAAGATGACCCCCCGGGTCAGTCGGACGTTCTCCATCATGCGTTCGGGGTAGACGACGAGGTTCTCCACGAGCCCGGAGAACCTCTTCAGCATGAAGTCCAGCAGGATCGTCGCATCGGGCGCGATTACCCGCTCCACGGAGGAGTGGCTGATGTCGCGCTCGTGCCACAGGGCGATGTTCTCCATGGCCGCCAGGGCATACCCCCGCATCAGCCGCGCCAGGCCCGAGAGGTTTTCCGAGAGGACGGGGTTGCGCTTGTGCGGCATCGCCGAGGAGCCCTTCTGCCCCGGCGAGAAGTACTCCTCCGCCTCGCGGACCTCGGTGCGCTGAAGGTGGCGGATCTCGGTGGAGAATTTTTCGAGAGACGAGGCGACGAGGGCCAGCGTCGCGAAGAACTCGGCGTGGCGGTCCCGCTGGACGACCTGGGTGGCCACGGGCTCGGGCGTCAGGCCCAGTTTCCGGCAGACATGCTCCTCCACGGCCGGGTCGATGAAGGCGAAGGTCCCCACGGCCCCCGAGATCTTCCCGCAGGCCACGGCATCCCGGGCCCGCACCAGGCGCTCGCGGTTGCGGCGCATCTCCTGGTGCCACATCGCCATCTTCAAACCGAAGGTCACGGGCTCCGCGTGGATCCCGTGGGTCCTCCCGATCATGAGCGTCTTCTTGTATTGCAGGGCCTTCTTTTTCAGGATGGCCAGCAGGCCGTCGATGTCGGACAGGAGGATGGCCGAGGCCTCCTTCAGCAGGACGGCCAGCGAGGTGTCGAGGATGTCCGAGGACGTGAGCCCCATGTGGATGTAGCGGGAGTCGGGCCCCACGTGCTCGGCCACGCTGGTCAGGAAGGCGATGACATCGTGCTTGACGGTCCTCTCGATCTCGTCGATGCGGTCCACGTCGAAGCCCGCCCTGGCCTTGATCGTCCGGAGCGAGACGCGCGGGATGTCGCCTTTCGCGGCCAGGGCCTCGCAGACGAGGAGTTCGATGTCGAGCCACGTCCGGAACCGGTTTTCCGGGCTCCAGATGGCCTCCATTTCCTTTCGCGCGTATCTCGGGATCATGGTGCCTCGGTGATGCGGGATTCGGTCGGTCGACGTGGGGGATCCTACCACGCCGCGGCGGGTCGAATCCAGATTTTTCTCCGTATCAGACCCGCGGCGACGGCCTCTCGCACAGATCCGACAGTGTCCTGAGCACGTCGGCCTCGTCCAGAAAACGCATGGCCGCCCACCCGCGCTCCCGGGCCCGTTCGACATGACCGGCGGTGTCGTCGATGAAGAGAACCTCGCTTCCCCGCCTGTTCAGCAGCCTCAGGACGTTGTCGAAGTGGGTCGGGTCGTGTTTGCTCTTGCCCATGTGGTAACTGTTGAAGACGTAGTCGAATTGCCCGTAAAAGCCGTGCAGCCCGTCGAGTTCGTCGAGCCAGTTCGTCTGGTCGCTCAGGATGCCCACGGTGATGCCCCCGCTCCGCAGCGTCCGCACACAGCCGAGCATGCGGGGCCGGAGGCGGAACCGATCGAGGATTTCGTTCCGCAGGCTCTCCACAGGCCCGCGGATTTTCGCCTCGGCGCGCAGGGACTCCCACCAGCGTTTCTCCCCCGCCCGACCCGTGACGTAGCCGGTCGACACCACCAGCTCGTGCCCCATGCGGACGACTTCCTCTTCCGGTCGTCCGCTCAGCCTGCCGATGGCGGCCAGGCCGTCTCGAAAGCCTTCCTCGGCAAGGACGCCCCCGAAGTCGAACAGCACGGTGTCGATGGCACGGTGATCCCGATCCGATTCCATTCCTTCCCCTTCCGCCGGGTCGATGGGCGGTGCCTGCTAAATCCGGAGGGGAACCCGCCGGCGTTCGCGGCAAAGAAAAAGCCCGGCTCGGGACCGGGCTTTTTTGAGTTCTGGTGGCGGCGCAGGGACTTGAACCCCGGACACTGCGGATATGAGCCGCATGCTCTAACCGACTGAGCTACGCCGCCTTGAAAAAGAAGGACGTATCTACCCTACTTTTCTGCAATTGTCAAGCGTCCCTCCGCTGCGATCCCCGCCGGCGCTACTTCAGCTGCGGCTGCGCCGGGGGTTGCGGCTGCTGGACCAGCTTGTAGGCCACCAGGCAGCTGTTCGTCTTGATCGTGGGCCCCACGGACAGCACCAGGGCCAGGACGATTTCATCCTGGCCGTCGTTGTCGATGTCCTTGAGCTGGTAGTCGGCCACGTAACCGCTGATTTTCTTCGTCCGCCACACCTCGGCGAGTCCCAGCCCGTCCCACTCGAGGTTGTACACCTCCGCCGACGTGAAGAGCTGCATGTTCTTCATCACTCTCCCCATTGCGGAGATATTTTTGACCACGATCACCTCTCTCTTCCCGTCCTTGTTGAGGTCGTAGGTCTGGATCCGGGGCCTCATGTAGATCATGTCCGGTGCATCCACCATGCTCCTCGTGCCTGCGGCGTAGGCTGGCTGAAACCCGCTGTTGCTGCCGCCGTACTGCTCGTCGCTTCTCCAGATCAGCTCGCTGGCTCCGCGGAACGCCTGCAGGTGGATCAGGAGCTTGCTGGTCTTCTCATAGATCCTGAGATAGTCGTTCTCGTCGAAGGTGATGATCCGTTCGACCCCCGTGCCGTCCACGGAGTCCAGGGTCAGTCCGTAGACAGAAAGCCCTGCGGGAATCATCAGTTTCTCGCCCAGCCGGTACTTCCCGTCGTCCCAGAAGACGAGTTGGATGGGGTTGATGAAGGGGTTCTTCTGGTCTGTGGACAGGATTTGCCCGAGAAGTCTCGGCGTACCCGTCGTGTGGATCGCCCGCATCATGAACGAGAGATTCTTTGCGATGACCTCGTAGCTGCCATTGCGGTACTCGAGGACGAACGAATCGATCGTCTGCCGGTTGATGCTCGTCACGAAGATCTCCGGGATCCCGTTGCCGTTCACATCGGCAATGTCCACCCCGAGGTAGCTGTCGAACTGGCCTCCCTGGATCTTCTTGAGAACCTTGAATTCATTGTCTTTTTTCTGGTAGATGGTGACGCTCGTAGCGTCGGCGACCACGACCTCGTTCAGGCCGTCGCCGTTTACGTCGCCGATGTCGAGGCTCCTGAACTCTGACGAATACTTCGGGCTCATCCAGAATCCCCTTTTGTCGAGGGTGACACCCGACGTGATGAATTCCGGGTTGATGATTCCCGTGTAGGTCGTCTTGCCCGAGCGCATGCCCGAAACGATGTCCGCCTCCTGGCTCTTGCCCGCGGCCGTCCCTGCCCCCGCAGCAGCCCCCGTTGCCGCCGCGGCAGTCGGTGCGGGCGGTGCCGCCGGTGCGGCCGTCACGGCAGGAGGCGCTTCTCCCGCTACATGGGACCGGATCCTCTGGGAGAAGTCGCTGATCTTGGGGATCACTTCGTTCATGCCGCGGGTCTGCTCGTAGAGTGTCACCGGGGACTGGCTCGAAGCCACGTCAAGCATTTTCCCGTCCAGGCTCAGGCTGTCGCCGATCTTGGTGATGCTCCCCCAGACCACGTAATCCGCGTTGAGCCGCTTGCCGATCGCCGAGACGTCGGTCTGGGTGAGTTCCTTTCCCGCCCCCTTGCTCATGGCGTCAAGCACGGTCGATTTGGCCACAACATTCGTCTTTCCGTTGACGGTCACGCGGGAGATGAGCATGTCCCAGATCCCGTCACGGATGTAGTTGATGTTCTCGCTGCTGTTCACGGAAAAGGGAAGAATGGCGATCCTCTTCGTCTGCTGCGCCTCGGGGGCTGAAGCGCAAACGGTCGCCATCCCCAGCAAAACCCCCAGAGCAATCCCGATCGTTTTGTTCATCCTGTTTCTCCTCGCCGGCCTGTTCGCCGGCCCTGATTCTTTAACATCGAACCTCGCATGATTCAAGGCCCTTTTGTGCAAACGAGCCATGCCGGTCACGGTTGACCGAACCGCCGTTTCAGATTCTCCTTCATCGCCGCGGCCTTTTCGAACACGACGGGGTAACGCTTCCTCAGCGCCGAGACCAGGCGCCGCAGCGCCGGTACTTCCGGGGCCAGGATGGTCAGGGCGACCAGGATGAACAGGATCCCCTGCAGAAACGGCAGCGCCAGGCCGACGACGCCGAGCAGCAGCAAGGGCCAGCCGACGACGTGTCTCCAGTACTGCCTTGCCGGTCTTTTATCCCCGCTCATGGCCTTCCCGTCCTGTTTCACTTCCGGCGCGGATTATATCACACTTGAAAAAGATATTTTAAAGGGCCGTGTTTTTTGTTATCCCTTTCCCATGGAACATGACGCCCTGTCCTCCGCCTTCCATGGGAGCTTCGCCGGGCCGTACCTGTCGGGGAGCTTGCGTTGAACCATGACGAAGCCGATCCCGACAGGCGAAGGCCCGCTGAGGCCCTTCAACCCGGCCTTCCCGCTGCGCAACCCCCACCTTCAGACGATCCTCGCCAGCCTGAAGCTTCGTGCCCGGGGCGAAAACCCCCTGCGCGCGCATTCCGAACCGGTCTTCGTCGACGGAGGCCGGGGGATCCGGCTCCTGGGAACCCGCACGGCTCAGCCCCCGGGGGAGAGCCGCGGGCTTGCCATCCTGCTCCACGGCTGGGAGGGAAGCTCGGAGTCCACGTACATGCTGACGACGGGCCGCCGGCTCTTCCTCGGCGGCTGCGACGTGTTCCGGCTCAACCTGCGGGACCATGGCGGGAGCCACCACCTCAACAGAGG
>JALOPC010000152.1 GCA_025454095.1 Syntrophales bacterium
ATCCGCCTTTTTCATTCTTCCAAACCTCCGAAAGCGGTATTCCATACCGCTAATCGGACCATTCGGCAAGCGGTTTTTTGAGGAATTGCGAGCAACCGAGCCCGACTTCGTTCGGTGTTATTGAAGGAAGGTGTTTAAGACCTTCCCCCTTTGCAAAAGGGAAATAAAGGGGGATTTTCTTCGACTGATTCGAGCTGTTTCTCAGGAGCCGAAACAACCGGCCTCATCGGCTGAGGGCTCAAGGGTGGCGCTGCGTGAAGGGCAGGATCAGAATCTGCCCGAGCCCGAGCCGCGACGGGTCGCGGAAGTTGGCCAGGCCGATCGTCATCCCCTCGTGGCCCCGTTCCGGCTGGGGGCGGTACGTCCCGAAGAGCCGGTCCCAGATCGAGAGGTTGAAGCCGAAGTTGCTGTTGCGCTCCCGGATGAGCACGGAGTGGTGAACGCGGTGCATGTCCGGCGTCACGACCAGGAGCCGCAGGGCGCCGTCGAGGCCGAGAGGGAGCTTCAGGTTGCTGTGGCTGAACATGGCCGTCGCGTTCAGGATGACCTCGAAGAGGATCACCGAGACGGCGGGGGGGCCGAAGAGGTAGACGAGCCCCAGCTTGATCCCCATGGAGAGAACGATCTCGACGGGGTGGAAACGGATCCCCGTGGTGAGGTCGAAATCGAGATCGGCGTGGTGGATCATGTGCAGGCGCCACAGCGACGGCAGGTGATGGAACAGCACGTGCTGGACGTAGATGAAGAAGTCGAAGAGGACCACGCCGGCGAAAACGGCAACCCCGTAGGGGACCTGAAAATGGTTTAACAGCCCCCACCCCTCCCGGCTGCACAGCAGGGCGAAGCCCGCGGGAAGGACGGGGAAGAGGAAGCGGACGATCAGGGTGCCCAGCGTCACGATCCCGAGGTTGGCAAACCACCGCGCCGCCCTGGATGTCGTCAGGGCCCTTCTCGGCGCGATCCGCTCCAGGACGGCGAGCAGAAGCAACGTCCCCACGAAAAAGCCCAGTCGGATTGTTGCTTCGTGTTCCACGTGGCCGTCCCCCTGCGGGTTCAGAATCCCCGATTCTCGAAGCTGCGCTTACAGGTGCACCGGCAGCCCCTTGCTCTTGAGATACTCCTTCACCTGGCGGATGCTGAAGGTCCGGTAGTGGAAGACCGACGCGGCCAGCACGACGCTGGCGCCGCCCTTCACGACGGCCTCGTAGAAGTGCTCCAGCGTGCCCGCCCCGCCGGAGGCCACGACGGGCACGGTGACCGCCTCGGCGATGGCCTTCGTGAACTCCAGGTCGTAGCCCGCCAGGGTCCCGTCGCCGTCCATGCTGGTCGGCAGGATGACGCCCGCCCCGAGGGCCTGGCACTGCCTGGCCCAGGCGATGGCGTCTTTGCCCACGGGTGTCGTACCGCCCGCGACGACCAGTTCGAACCCCGAGGGCATGGCCTTGTTGCGCCGCGCGTCGATGGCGACGGTGATCTTGCCGGAGCCGTACTTCGTTGCCGCCTCCCGGACGAGCTCCGGGTTCTTCACGGCGGCGCTGTTCATGGAGACCTTGCTTGCCCCGGCCCCGAGCACGAGGGCGATGTCCTCGAGGCTGTTGATCCCGCCGCCCACGGTCAGCGGGATTGTGATGACGGACGAGACCTGCCGGACCCATTCGAGGCGGGTCTTGCGGTTTTCCACCGTGGCGGCGATGTCCAGCATCGCCAGCTCGTCGGCCCCTTCCTTTTCATAGAAGGCGGCGTTTTCCACGGGGTCTCCCGCGTCGCGGATGTCCACGAAGTGGACCCCCTTGACGACACGGCCGTTTTTCATGTCCAGGCAGGGCATGACCTTGATCGGATCCATCGCGATTTCCTCCTCGTTACGAAATGGTGACGCACGATGGATACCCGATTTGGGTCCTTCCCTTCAATCTTATTTTTTCCCGAACAGCGCGAGGTACTCCCCGTAGCCCTCTTTTTCCAGGTCCTCTTTCGGGATGAAACGAAGCGCCGCCGAGTTCATGCAGTAGCGCTGGCCCGTCGGTGCCGGCCCGTCGGGGAAGACATGCCCGAGGTGGGAATCCCCGCGCCGGCTTCGGACTTCCGTGCGGGCCATGAAGAGTCTGCGGTCCGTCCGCTCGACGACGTTGCCCGGCTCCAGCGGTTTCGTGAAGCTCGGCCAGCCCGTGCCGGAATCGTACTTGTCCCGGGAGCTGAACAGGGGCTCTCCCGAAACGACGTCCACGTAGATCCCCTCGCGCTTGTTGTCGTTGTATTCGTTCTTGAAGGGCGGCTCCGTGCCTTCTTTCTGCGTGACCTCGTACTGCATCGGGGTGAGCGTCCGGCGCAGGGTCTCGTCGTCGGGCTTCGACCAGGTCTTTGCGGCGGGGGCAGCGGATTGCGGCTTCCCGTCGCCCCAGGTCTTCTTCAGGAACTGGTCGCGACCCGAGTTGGATCGGTAGAACTGGTATCGCAGGGGGTTCTTTTTGTGGTAGTCCTGGTGGTAGTCCTCGGCCTCGTAGAATTTCGTCAGCGGCAGGATCTCCGTCGCGACGGGCCTGGGGAACTTCCCGGATGTTGCCAGGCTGTCGCGTGATTTCTCGGCGAGCCGTTTCTGCTCCTCGTCGTGGTAGAAGACGGCGCTTCGGTACTGGGAACCCCGGTCGACGAACTGCCCGCCGCCGTCGGTGGGGTCGATGTGCCGCCAGAATACCTCCAGGAGCTGCTCATAGGTGACCTGCCCCGGGTCGTAATGGACCTGGACGGCCTCCAGGTGCCCCGTCCGGCCGGAGGAGACCTCCTCGTAGGTGGGGTTTTCCTTCTTGCCGCCCGTGTACCCCGAGATCACCTTCAGGACCCCGGGCACCTTCTCGAAGTCCGATTCGGTACACCAGAAACAGCCGCCCGCAAAGGTGGCGACCTTCGTGGTTACGCTATCTTTCGTCATGGGAGTCTTCCCCTCGATGGCTTTGGTTTCCGAGCTCTGGCAGCCCAGGGCCAGGACGGAAATCATCGCAATAAGGATCCACTTGTTCTTGGCCATGGTATTGTCCTTCACCTGCGTTCAATATGAGGCCGCTTCTGCGTTTTGTAAAGGGAGGGCAAAAAAGAAAGGCGCCTCCGGAAGGAAGCGCCTCGCTAAGGCGGGATTCAGGACCGCCGGGGTTACCGGGAAGATCCCTCGATCTTTCGGCACTGCCCGTAAAGAGGGCGGTCGTTGACCGTGACGGAGAGTTCGTCCCCCTTGAACCAGAATACCCGTTCCTCGTCGGCGTACCGGGTGCCGGAGGACGCCGGGACGGATCGAAGGTAGAAGGTCCCCGTTCCGGTGTCGACGTCGATCTTGTGCTGGTGGTCGTGGAACGTGACGGCGAGCGTTTTGCCGTTGTCGCACACGTATCCGGCCCGGGGCGCGCAGCCAGCCGTCACGACGAGAGCCGCCGCCAGGAGGCACAGCGCCAGGCATGGCCCTCGCTCAGGGCGATTGTCGTCCGTTCTCATCGGTCTGCCCCGGCCTTCATCGCTTTGCCGCCTTTTTCCCCTTCCGCAGATCCGCCGCCAGCTTGCGGATCTCCGTGATGTCCGAGACCATCTTGCTCCAGCCGTACCACAGGGCGTAGTCCGGGTTGGCGTGGAAGGTGCCCTGGAAGGTCCGCATCCGGTGCTCCAGGAACATGAGGTAGAGCTTCTGCTCGATCGACGTCGGGGCGTCATGGAACGCCAGGAGGTCGGGGTAGGGGTAGGCGTAGTAAGAGGACTTGGCAATGATCTTGTCCCTGTAGAGCCCGGCCACGATCTCGATGGCCTCCGCGAGCAGCCGGTCCGCCTCGCGGATCATCATGTCGCCCTTTTCGAGCTCGCCCCTGGCAAAGTTGGACGAGTGGCACTGGCGGCAGTTGGCAAACATCCGGTCCCGTTCCTTCTGCCAGTCCTCCTGGGTCGTCCGGAAGACATCCAGGTCCTTGAGAACGCCGAGACGGGCCGTAGGCTTCCCGGACGGATCCAGGGCCCCCAGGCCCTTGACGATCGTCGTCCTGTCGGCGGCCCACTTCGGGTCCGGCGGCATGGGGAGCCTGACGGCCACGAACCCCCAGGCCGTCCGAACGCCGTGGTTGCCCCCGGTCATGTGGCAGCTCTGGCAGGTGGGCGCTGCGGCGCTTTCGGGCAGCACGCCGCTTTGCTTCAGCATGTAGCGCACCCCGTGCTTGGAGGAGGAGTACATCTCCCACTGGGGGTGGTCGATGCCCATGCTGGGCCTCCTTCTTGGAGAAAACGTGCCGGGTGTGGCAGGAATCGCAGGAGGCGACCCCGAACTGGCCGCCCTGCTTGCGCAGTTCCTTGATTTCGTCATTCGTCTTGATGCCGATCTTGTGGCAGCCGCCGCACCCTTTCATGCCGTCCATCATGGCCATGGGCTGCATGTGGAAGGTGGGCATGGCCTTCAGGGAGGCCCATGCCTTCGCGTGCTTGCCGTCCTTGAACTGTTTGACCTGGTTACCGTGGCAGAAGGCGCAGCGCTCGGGCGTCGGGATCTCGGCCAGGGCGACCGTTTCGGGGGAGAAGTGCTTGTCGCCGTGGCAGACGGCGCAGTCGACCCCCTTCTGGCTGTGCTTGCTGAGTTTCCAGTCCGACACGATCCCCGGCGTCATGGCCGTGTGGCAGAGGGCGCAGTTTTTCGCCGAAGCGACTTCCTTTTTCTCCGTCGGGTAGTTTGCCTTGGCCCAGTCGTTCCAACCGCCCGTCAGGGCGTAGACCTTCATGTATCCCCGCTTGTAAAGTTCAACCGCCCCCCGGGCGGCCGTGTACTCCTGGGGTCAAGCTCAGTAGAGGACGTAGGTCTTGTCCTTCTGCGGATACTTTTTGACGAACTCGTCGAAGTTTTCGGGCTGGACAAACACGGCCCCGGGGATCTTCTTGTCGCTCTGCTCGTACTGCTTGATGTAGCGGATGTCCACGATGACAACGTCAGACTTTCCGAGCATCCCCTTGACCTGTTCTTTCGTCAATCGGGGCACCTGTTCGACCGACGACGGCGGTGCGGACCAGCCGGCCAGGGCTACAAGCGAAAGGAACGCTGCCAGGAAAGAAACAAGGATCGGCTTCGCTTTCATGTCCGGAACCTTTCTGGAGTTTTGAAATGGGGAAGGGTGCGATCAGACAGGAGTTAATGTACACTTTCCCCGGGATGCTGCCAACAGTTTTCTTTTGGCGACAACCCTTGAAAAGGTCGAGAAGGGGCCTTATCCTGTACAACAGATCGACCCAAACACCGAAAAGGAGAACGAGCATGCCTCACCGATTTGCCGCTGCCCTGCTGTGCATTGCCGTCCTGTCCCTGTCGATGGCGGGGTGCGCCCCGTCGGGTACCTACAAGGAAGGCCCGCTGTCAACGGACTATCGGGCGCTTTCGCAGGAAGACCTCGATCGCTACGCCGCCCGGATCGACAATGAGATCGCGCGAATCGAAAAAGGGGCCGCCCCTCCCGGGGACGTCCCTCGGGAGGCCTATCTCGCGGATCTCAAGTCCAGACGCTACGAGGTCAGAACGGAGATCGCAGGCCGCGAAATCATCAGGCAGGACGAGCGCCGCCAGAGGATGGAGCTTCAGCGTCCCCTGCCCTGACCCCGTCCCGGAGCCGCCGGGCCCATGAAGAGGTTGTGCTGGATGCCGGACGGAAGGAAAAAGATCTGCGTGCCGATGCGAAGGGCCCTCCTGGCCCTGGCCGTGCTCGTCACGATCCTGGCGGGGGGGTGCGCCCCGTCGCAGCGCGTCTACGCGGAGGGGGTCCTCGCGGCGGACTACAGGCTCATGGCCAGGGCCGAACTGATCCGCTACCTGGATCGGGTGGAACAGGAACTCGCCCGCGTCCTTGCCGGGGGGAGCGGTCCGGAGGGTGTTTCCGGGGAAGTGTACGCTGCCGATCTGAGACAGCGGATGAGGGACGTCCAGAGCGAGATCGGCCTTCGGAACATCTGGGAGCGGAAATCCTACTGGGAGCGCCGGGAGATGTGGGGACCTACGCGGTAGTCGGGTTCTTTCGTCACCTTCCACACCCGCCTGCCGCAGGGGTAGGCGCCTATCTGCTCGACGTTTCCTCCCAGCTTACCGAGCAGGAAGGCCGCATCGTGGCGATGGGGGTAACCGTTCTTCGAGACCGTGTCGATGACAAGGCATCCGCCGGGGCGGACGTTGTCTGCGAACAATCGCCCGATTCCTCTCCTGGAAGAACCGGGGGGGATCCCGTGCAGCCAGCCCGCCATGACAATGGCGTCGAAGAGCCCTCCCAGCCTGTCTTCCGGGAACGAAAATGCGGCAAACCGCGCGTTGCCCCTGCGGTGGCTCCGGCGGACGATCTCGGCCGCTCTCAGGGCGGCCGGGTCGCTGTCGAAGCCGAAGCGTTCTTCAAAGTCGAGATTCAGCAGGATGTCCCCGAGACCGCAGCCGATGTCCGCCACCCGCCCGCGCCGATGCGGGGGAAGCGCATTGAGATGCTCGATGATCCCGACGGCGTAGTCCTTCGCGGCAAGCGGCATGCGATGCCACGGGTCGAAGGGGATGAACAGCCGCAACAGAGACCGGAAGGCGACCTCGGCCCGGTTGCCGGCGGCCCGGATGATTCGCTGCGGGGTGATCTGCATGCCCCACGGCCATGCACGAAAGGTGCCGCCCTTCCCGGTCCTCTTACCGGCCGATTCTCTTCAGAAATGCGTCTATCCCCTCCCTGTAGGCGCCGGCGGAAAGGAGAAGGGCATCGTTGTGCCCGCCGCGCAGCTTGACGAAGGCTTTCGGCTCCGGCGCCGCCTCGTAGAGGGCGACCCCCTGGCCGAAGGGCACGATCTCGTCGTCGGGACTGTGGATGACGAGCACAGGGCAGCGGACGTTGCGGACGTGCTCGAGGGTGCTGTACTCGAAGCGGGCGAGCCACCGCACGGGAAGAAACGGGTAGTGATGCCCCGCAATGTCGACAAAGCTCGTGAAAGAGGAGTCCAGGATGAGGGCCGCGGGGGTTTTCTCCCGGGCGAGCTTTGCGGCGATCGGCCCCCCGAGGGACTGCCCGTAGAGAAAAATCTGCCCGGCGGGCACCTTGCGGCTCTCCGTCAGGTATCGCCAGGCTCCCTCCGCGTCGCTGTACGTCCCCTCTTCGGAGGGGCTTCCCTGGCTGCGGCCGTAGCCCCGGTAATCGTAGAGGAACGTCGAGAGTCCCACGCGGTGCAGGATCTCGACAAAGGGGAGATTGTAGGAGATGTTGCCGCCGTTTCCGTGGCTGAAGAGGACGACACCCCGGCCGGCCTCCGACGGCACGTACCAGGCCGCGAGCCGAACGCCGTCGGCAGCCTCGAACATCACCTCTTCGTAAGCCATCCCCCGGTCCCCCGGCGTGGCGACGATCTGTCCGTCCGGGAAATAGACGAGCCGCGATTGCAGCAGGAACATCAAGGCGAGAACCCCCGTGACGGAAAGGGCGATGGCGCGAAGGGCCGAGGTGAGCATGGTAAAGTACCGAAGAGCGGAAGTTAGGAAGAGCGGAAGCGCGGAACACAGGACTTGGAAGGATGAAGAATCCGGGTTTCCCTCGTCCGCTCTTCCTCGCTTCTTACCTTCTCAACTTCGCGATCGCTGATACGGTGAACGTGGCAGAAAAACGAAGAGGGGAGCCTTGTCGGCTCCCCTTCTTCATGATCATACCCTGTCTTTCAGCACGGCGCCCGTGCTTCCGGAGGTCACGAGGCTTGCGTACCGGGAGAGGTAACCCGATTGGATTTTCGGCTTCGGGGCCTTCCACGCCTTTTTGCGCTTCTTCAATTCCTCGGCGCTCACCATCAGCGTGATCTTGCGCTTCGGGATGTCGATGGCGATGCGGTCGCCTTCCCTGACGAGAGCGATGGGCCCGCCCTCGGCCGCCTCGGGGGAGATGTGCCCGATCGCCGCGCCCCGGGAGCCTCCGCTGAACCGCCCGTCGGTGAGCAGGGCCACCGACTCCGCCAGGCCCATGCCGGCCAGCGCGGAGGTGGGGGCGAGCATCTCGCGCATCCCCGGGCCCCCCTTCGGGCCTTCGTAGCGGATGACGATGACGTCGCCCGCCTTGATCTTGCCGCCCAGGATGGCCGCAATGGCATCGTCCTCGCTGTCGAAGACGCGGGCGCGGCCCTCGTTGACGAGCATGCTCGGGGCCACGGCGGAGCGCTTCACGACGCCTCCGTCGGGTGCCAGATTGCCCTTGATGATGGCAAGGCCCCCGTCAGGGCTGTAGGGGTTCTTGATGGAGCGGATGACCGAGTAATCCCATACCTTGGCGTCCTTGAGGTTCTTCGCGACCGGGCCGGATACGGTCAGCGCCTTTCCGTCGATCACGCCAAGCTTGCTGATTTCCTTCATGACGGCCTGGACGCCTCCCGCCGCCTCGAGATCCTCGATGTGGTGGGCCCCGGCGGGGCTCAACTTGCAGAGGTTGGGGGTCTTGAACCCGATCTGGTTGAAGAGTTCCAGGTCCAGCCGGATGCCCGCCTCGTGGGCGATGGCCGGCAGGTGCAGGACGGTGTTCGTCGAGCCGCCGAGAGCATTGTCCACGGCAATGGCGTTCTTGAAAGCGGCCAGCGTGGCGATATCCCGGGGCCGGAGGTTTTTCTTGATCAGTTCCAGGATCTTCATGCCGGCTTCCTTGGCCAGGCGCATCCGCGCCGAGTCCACCGCCAGGACGGTCCCGTTGCCGGGCAACCCCAGCCCCAGGGCCTCGGTCATGCAGTTCATCGTGTTGGCGGTGTACATGCCGGAGCAGGAGCCGCAGCCCGGGCAGGCGCAGTCCTCGAGCTCCTTGAGCTGCCGTCCCGTCATCTTCCCCGACTTGACGGCCCCTACCCCCTCGAAGACGGTGATGAGATCGACGGGCTTGCCGCGGAGTTTTCCCGCGAGCATGGGCCCGCCGCTGATGACAATGGCGGGGATGTTGAGGCGCAGGGCCGCCATGAGCATCCCCGGGATGATCTTGTCGCAGTTGGG
>JALOPC010000153.1 GCA_025454095.1 Syntrophales bacterium
AGGGATTCCCGCTTTAAAGGTCATTGCGAGCGAAGCGAAGCAATCTCAATCAATTCACGGGATTGCCGCGTCGCTCCGCTCCTCGCAATGACTTTTCTGTAGCTTCCTGCTTTTCTTCCATCGATAACCCCGAACGGAGTCGGGGTTTGTTGCTCGCAATGACCATTCATAAAAAATCCCCCTCTTTCCCCCTTTAACAAAGGGGGAGGAAAGGGGGATTATTTTTCTTGTCTCCTGTGCCTCGGACCTCGAGCCTGTTACTTCAGGCTGCTCAGGATGTCCCTGGCGATGATGAGGCGCTGGACCTGGTTGGTGCCCTCGTAGATCGAGGTGATCCGCACGTCGCGGGCGTAGCGCTCCACGGGGAACTCGTTGGTGTAGCCGTAGCCGCCCAGCATCTGGATGGCTTTGTGGCAGGCCCTCTCGGCTGCTTCCGTGGCGTAGTACTTGGCCATTGAGGCTTCGCGGGCGAAGAACTTGCCGTTCTCCTTCTTGAATGCCGCGTTCATCAGCAGCAGCCGCGCCGCCTCGAGTTCCGTGTAGCTCTCGGCGATCATCCACTGGATGGCCTGGAAGTTGGTGATGGGCTGGTCGAACTGGAAGCGGTTCATGGCGTACTTGGTGGCGTACTCGATGGCCGCCTGGCCGATGCCCAGACCCAGGGAGCCGATGCCGATGCGGCCGCCCGCCAGCTCGCCCACGGCGGTGCGGAAGCCGTCATTGACCTTGCCCATGAGGGCCGTCTTCGGGATGCGGCAGTCCTCGAACAGCAGCTCGTTGGTGGCCGACGCGTGCTGGCCCATCTTGTGCTCGGCGCGCCCGATCGAGAACCCCTTCGTCCCGTTTTCCACGAGGAAGGTGCTGATGCCTTTGCCCTTCGGGGCCTTGGGGTCCGTCACGGCCCAGACGACGAACACGCCGGCGTACTCGGCGCTGGTGATGAAGATCTTCGTCCCGTTGAGCACCCAGGAATCGCCGTCGAGGACGGCGGTGGTCCGCATCCCCGAGGGGTCGGAGCCCGCCATCGTCTCCGTCAGGCCGAAGCCGCCCGCGTAGTACTCGCCCGAGGCGATCTTGGGGATGTAGGCCTTCTTCTGCTCCTCCGTGCCGATGGCCTGGATGACCTCGCAGCACATGTTGTTGACGGACATGGTGACGCCCGTCGAGGCGCAGGCCTTGCCGATCTCGGTGACGGCCAGGCTGAAGGCGATGACGCCCGCCTCGGAGCCTCCGTACTGCTCCTTGCAGTTGATGGCCATGAGGCCCAGCTCGCCGAGTTTCCTGAGGTTCTTCAGGAAGGTCTCGCGGTCGCCCTGCTGGTCCATCTTGGCGGCGACGGGGTCCAGCTCCGCCTTGGCGAAGTTGCGCGCCGTATCCTGTATCATTTTCTGGGTTTCTGTAAGTTCCAGATTCATAAAACGTATGCCTCCCCTCTCCATGATTTGAAATATGACGTCGTCGCGGGTGCAACGACTCAATTTGCTCATATAAAACCACCCACCCGCGGGCGCGCCCCGGTGTGGATGGATGATTGCCCATATCAGGTTGAATCGGGGAGGTCAAGGAGGGGTTCGAGGACGAACCGCACTCCCTGACCTCCCTGGGTTTCAGGGTTTCGATCAGCCGTTGATCAGCTTCTGGAGCGACGCAGGGTAGTCCACCTTCTGCGGCAGGAAGATCAGCTCGGGATCAACGAACTCTCTGAGCACGAAGAGCTCTTTGTACGTGGGCTTCTTGGTCTCGCCCTCGACGCGGGACACGTTGAGGTTGAACCCGCAGTTCTCCTTGATCTGCTCGACCGTGACGCCGGGGTGGAAGGACTTGAGGTAGATCTCGCCCTTCTCGTCGAAGGCGTAGTTGCCCATGTTGGTCACGACGGCGACGGGGCCCGAATTGGCGTAGGCCGTGCCCTTCCAGACTTCCTTCTTGGGCTTCCACTCTCCCGTCTTGTGGTCCCAGCACCACCACCCGGGGGTCGTGGTGTACTCGTTGCGATCCAGGAATCTTCTCTTTTCCTGGAGGATGATGTACGCCACGCGGTGGGCCATCGTCCCGATGTCGGAGTTCCCGCCGGAGCCCGTGAAGCGGTGGCCCGGGCTGTAGTAGTCGCCGATGGAGGTGACGTTGACGCCGCCGTACTTGTCGATGGCCGCCCCGCCGAGGAACCCCAGGGAGACGTAGCCGTTCTGCAGGTAGTAGCCGAAGGTGTCCACGAGGCCGCCCAGCGTGGAGCTCATGTTTGCCGCCCGCTGGTCGCAGACGGACATGGGGACGTGCATCGTCTTGCCGTCGCAGATCCCGGACTCGTAGATCAGCAGCGCGTTGGGCGCGTTGATGAAGTTCGCCGTCATGATGCCGACCATGGGAAGGCCCGTGCCCGCAAACACGATGTCGTCGTTGCGGACCTGGTGGGCGATCTGGATGGCCATCAGCTCGGGGAGAATGAACTCGCCTGGCTTTGCCGGCTCATCGGGAATCTTCTCGATCAATTCCATCATCTGTTCCATTGATTTTGCCATAGTCAGGTTCCCCCCTTTCTTAGTAGCCGCTCATGGCGACGGACAGAGGCATTTTCATCCTGGGTGCCGGTTTCTTGCCTCTCATCATCCTCGTGCTGTAGCCGGTGACGCTGTCAGCCTTGAGGTCGAGGAGCCGCTTGGCGCCCAGTTTCACGATGAATTCCTCCCAGGTTTTGGGCCCGAAGACCCACTCGTCGAGCCACTTCTTCTGGTCGTCGACGTTGCGGGAGACCTTGTCCATGTCGCGCATGAAGGGCGCGTCGTAGTCGTAGTAGAAGGGGACGGAACTCGGGAAGGCGCCCCAGGGGCACTCCACGATGGCATCCACCACGAAGTAGGGGATCTGGTTGCCTTCGGGCAGCTTCCTCATTTCGGACTCGGGAACCACTTCCTCGGCCAGGACGACGACCTTGTCCGCCGCGTAGGCGATTTCCTTGTCGATCGTGCCGACGCCGCGCCAGCGGGCCGTTCCCTTGTCGCCGCACTGTGCGACGTGGATGATGGCCAGCTCGGGCCGCGCGGCGGGCAGCAGGACCGTGTCACCCTCTCCCCAGAAGGGTTCTTCCATCTGGATGAACTTCTTCTTGGGGATTCTGGCGTCCTTGCCCCTCATGCCGGCCCTGCCGAGGGCGTCGTACTTGGGGTTGTACAGGTCGGAGCCGAGCGGCGCGTTGTACGGGATGAACGGAGCGCCGACTGCGCCGGCCAGGAACCGCATGGCCATTGCGCCGTGCGAGTAGTCCTCGAGAATCATTTCCCCCTTCTTGTAGCGCCTCTCGAGGTTGACGTCCAGCTTTCCGGCCATCTCGCCCCAGCCCATCCAGTCCGTCTCATAAACCTTGATGGCGCCGGCCGCGTTCAGCAGCCAGGTGCAGCAGCTTCCGTGGCGGTCGATGACATGGAGGTTCTTCACCCCCTGGCGCACCGTCTGCCATGCAAATGCGAAGGGGTTCCGGTTGAAGCCCGTGAAACCACTCCAGGCGACCATGGCACCGTCGTGCATGAAGGTCTTGCAGGCCTCCTCGAGGGACATGATCTGTGCCTTTTTGGTCTGTGTACGAAGACGTGGCATTGTTACCTCCTTTTCGTAACTAGTAGAGCCCCACGATCAGTAAAAAATGATGAGTAAGAAAGACTCCCCCAAAAAATCCTGAAATTTGGCGGTTCACCTCCTTTCCGGTTTAATATGAGAAAAGCTCAGTCCCTGACTTCTGACGCTTGACTCGTTGCCGTGGCGCGAACACAAACCCTCTGTGCTCCGGGGTGGCGAGCCCACTCTTGGCACACTCCGAGTGTTCGTTCTGTTGTGATGAATAGCGTGAAGAACGATGCCCGTGGTAACGGGGTTTCTTCCTGGGTTGAGTAGGTTTCGTTGGTGGAATGTTCCCGGGGGAAGCGGAGGCTTCCTTCCGGCACCGGCCGCGTTGGTTGACGGGGTACGCGCCCCGGGACCCGCGGAGGACCCCGGCGCCGTAATGCTGATTTCCGCTATCGGAAACCCCGCTCGGCGGAGAACATCGTGTCTGGAGAGCGTATATGGGAAAGCCGAAAGCAGGCGCTTTCGACACTTTCGTAAATCTATATGGCCTTTATATTAATCGCGGCCGCACTGTCAAGGGAAAATTGGCCTTTTCCCGGGAAAAATCGGCCCCGCAGGGCCGTCCCGCCCGCCCCTCGCCCCTTCGCCGGCAGCCCCTCCCGGACATCTGTTTCAATTTGGGTTCGATGGTGGTATAAAAACCCCAATTGTGTCCGGTGCGGGCGGCGTTATTGCATGTCATGAGGGGACGGGCCCAGTCGGCTGTTGTTCTTCCCGACCAGGCAGGGTCGGTTGCTCCTGAGAAACGGCTCGAATCGGGATCGGATAAAATCCCCCTCGATCCCCCTTTTGCACAGGGGGAAGGTTTTAAACACCCTCATTTGCAAAGAGGCCGTGTCACAATCGGGAAATTCAACGAAATATTGTCATGCCCGCGAAAGCTGGCATCCAGAAGTTCCCGATAAGGCTGGATTCCGCGTCGCGTTTCGCTTGCACGGAATGACACAATAAGAAATATGACGCAGCCTTTGAAGGGGAGGGGCAGGGGGATTTGACGAAATCAACGAACCAACGAAACAAACTTTTTTCATAGACCTAGACAGACCGAATAGACCGAATAGGCGGAACAGACCTTACTGGAGGTACCTGATGCATCATCGCAATCGTTGGACGTGGGCCCTTGCGGCAATTCTCTGCGTTGTGTTCCTGGCAGGCCTTGCCGGCTGCAGCAAGGAGAGCAAGAAGGAAAGCCACTTCAAGAAGGGCGAGGCCTACCTGGCGGAGAACAAGTTCAGGGAAGCCGTCATCGAGTTC
>JALOPC010000154.1 GCA_025454095.1 Syntrophales bacterium
AGCGAGCCGGGCAATGACGGTCCCAGATTGGCACTCCACCGAAAAACGCAATGGATAACAGGCATCTCCAAGGCATTGCGGCCATAACGGAACAGTCCGCAGGGAGGGCATGGGTAACGTAAGTTCTCGAAAACATTGGAAACCATGAGTGGCATGCTTGATGCCTTTCTCTGTGGCCAAACAAACCGAGGGGAACGTCATGAATCAGAGAATGTCCATCGCCTATGTTTCCGATCTCCTGCCGCTGACCAGAAATCTGGCCTCGCCGGCCCCGGTAAAGGGCGTCGGGGAGAAATACTGCACCGAGCACAACCTGCTCGTGCTGGAAAACGCCGACGACCACATCACGATCGCGCTCGCGCAAGAGAGCCTCCCCTGCCTCGACGAACTGCGGAAGGTCCTGCCCGGGGACAAGACCATCGACGCAAAGGTTGTCGACCGGGTGGAGATACACATGCTCTTCAATAAGATTTACGATCTCTTCGGCGCGAATCATTGCCGGTGACGATCATCCGCTGCAGGAAAAGGAATGCCGTTCAGATAAATCCATCACCAGGGAGAACGCATATGGTCATCGCAAGGGAAGCATTCATCACGGAACTGGAGAAAAACGACGACTTCAGGAGACGACACTCGGAGAAGCAGCGCATGAAACGGGAAAAGGAAGAGGCGGCCAGAAGGTTCGTGGAGCAGTACAATCGCATCATCGAAGAGGCCGCGAAGGAAACGGAAGGGGTCATCGACAAGAAGCTGAAGGAAAAGGGCCTGCAGAGCGGGGACATTGAAGACCTCAAGTGCCAGGTCATCTACGAGATGCCCGCGAAGTACAGCACCCTGGCAAATCACCCGGACAGGGCGGACTGCAGCCGCACCTCCAGCTACGTCAAGGTGATGAAGGACGTGGCCGCCCTGCTGATCCCTCGATACGTGTCCCAGGGATGGAATCTGTCCTGCCGGCACATCAAGGGCGGGATCTTCATCTTCAGCGTGGAGTGAGAAGGATCATCCGGGGAAACAGCGGCCCTGTTGCGGCAGCAAGGAAACGGGAAGGGGTTGCAGCATCCGTCTGCATCCCCTTCGTTTTGGGCAGCCGACTCCCGGCGGATGAACCCTCCTGGCGTACACGGCCTGTGCCGTGACGCTTCACGGCCTCACCGGGGGCGGGGGGGCGTAGCCGGTATTGTCCCAGAGACGGTTGTGGGCCGGTCCGCAGGCCTGGCCGCAGGGGATGACGTTCATGCGGCAGAGGGTTTCGCGCCACTCGTACTTGACGAGCACCGTCTCGACGGCCTTCCGCTCGGGCTCGAAGCTCACCCGGCGCGAGGGGGAATACTCTTCCCTGCCGTACCCCGTGCCGGCGCTCTGCGATGCCTCGCCCCGGGCGGCGGCCTTCGCCTCGGCATCGGCCTGCGGGCGCGGTCCGGGGGCCGTGGTGGAAAGATCGGGCGGCCGCTTGACCCGCTGGAGCTCCGGATAGACGGCAACGGCAATCACCCCCATGGCGGACTGATCGCCGAAGGCGGCGGCGTAGGAGTCGGGCGCGTCGGTGAAGAAGAAACGGTTGACCCGGTCCTGGCCCGTCCGCCAGCCCGAGTACTCGTTGACGGCATGGGGTTCGAGGACGTACATCCGCTCGCCGTTCCCGAGCCACGACTTCTGCCCCGAGATGATGTTGCGCCCGTCGACGGCCACCACCACGCCCACCCGCCGGTTGAGGTTGTTCCGGACCACGATGCGGTAGTGATCCCCCCGGACGGCTTCGGCATAGACCTTCTTGACGCCGTGGGTGCTTCTGTGGGGGTAGAAGGGAAGCGAACGGCCGCTTTCGGCGATGATGCTTACGTCCACCGCGCTGCCTGCGGACGCGCCGGCGATGGAAGGGAACCCGATAAAAAAGACGGCAAACAGAATGAACCAGGTTTTCATGACCTCCTCCTGCAGGTGTGTTGGGCCCGTCCAGGCGCCTCTGATTTGTTAGACAAGGGGCAGGGCCGAAAAGTTCCCCGGGCAAGCGGGTAACGGAGGCAACGCTGGCACGAAGGATGCAATTATTCGGGAAAATTGAGAGAAATACGCGGCCGGGCAGCCGGCATGAAGCACGCGGAAACGGCAATGGCAAGAATCCTGGTAGTGGACGATGACGATCATGTGCGCCTGATGCTCCAGAGGGCCCTCGAGAGGGACTCGCACGATGTGCTCACGGCGGAAAACGGCGTTGTCGCCTGCAGGCTGCAGCGCGAAAAGCCGTCGGAGATTGTCATCCTGGACATCATCATGCCGGAAAAAGAGGGCCTGGAGACGATCATGGAGCTCCGCCGCGACGACCCCGGCGTGAAAGTCATCGCGATCTCGGGAGGCGGCCAGCTCGGGCCCTCGCGCTACCTCAGACTGGCATCCCTGCTCGGCGCCGCCTTCGCCTTTGAAAAGCCGGTTCAGCTCGACGAGCTGAGAACCGCAATCCACCAGCTGAGCACGGCCGGCACGTAGGCTGCGGATGCAGTCGTCCCGTTGACCGCAACGGCGGAAACCCGTCAAGCACGAAACAACCCGTCCGCACCCGCGGCAGGAAGCGCCATGTCCCAGATCCTCGTCAAACTGGCTGATTTGAACGTGAGCAACAACCCGGAAGACCTGCTCGTCGTCTACGGGCTGGGCTCCACCGCGGCCGTCCTGCTCTACGACCGGGAGGTCGGGATCGGGGGCATCGCACACTTCATGTTGCCCAGCTCGGCATCGGATCCCCAGCGGGCCCGGGAATACCCGGCCATGTACGCCGACGTGGCGATCCCGTTGCTGGTCGAATCCTGCATCGGCAAGGGAGCCTGCCGGGAGTCGCTGACGGCCCGGCTGGCCGGGGGGTCGATCCTGATGGGCCAGGGCATCTCCCGCAGCATCAGCGAGGGCAACATCGCGACGGCCCGGCAGATCCTCGAAAAACTCGCCATCCCGCTGACGGCGGAAAACACCGGGGGCAACCACAACCGGGCCGTGCGGATGGAGATCTCGACGGGCAAATCCTTTGTAAAGCGTCCCGACGGCAGTTGGGAGGAGATGGTATGAATCTGGACAGCGCAATCCGAAATTCCATGACCCGGCTTCCTGCCTTTCCCGCCACGATCCACAAGGTGATGGGGCTGATCAACAACCCCGATTCCTCCCTGACGGAACTCGTGGATGTCATCCGGCTCGACCAGTCCATCACGGCCAACATCCTGCGGATGTGCAACTCGGCCTACTTCGGCCTGCGGCACAAGGTGGACAACGTCCACGACGCCATCATGTACCTGGGCAGGCAGAACATCGTCCGGGCCGTCATGGCGGCCGGCACGTCGCGCTTCTTCAAGAGCACGCCCGGCTACGAGGCCGAGGCGAGGGAGCTCTGGGAACACGCCGTGGGCACGGCCCTGCTGGCGCAGATCCTGGCCAGGAAGGTCTTCCGGCGGGAGGACTCGAGCCTCTTCACCGCGGCGATCCTGCACGACATCGGAAAGATCGTGCTCGGCGAGTTCGTGAAGGACAAGTATGCCGAGATCAAGAAGCTCGTCGTCGAGCAGTCCCGTTCGTTTCTCGAGGCCGAGGAGAAAGTGCTCGGCATGAACCACGCCACGCTGGGGGGCGTGATCGCCGCCCACTGGAAATTCCCGGAAGACATCCGGGACGCCATCGCCTTCCATCACCGGCCCGACCGCCTGCAGGGCAAGACGGATCCGATGCCGTGGGTCGTCCACCTGGCCGACCAGGGATGCCTCATGCTGGGCATCGGCCGCGGTGCCGACGGGCTGGCTTACGACGGGCTCGACGGGGCCATGGGCAAGCTGGGGCTCACCCAGCCGGACTTCGAGGAGGCCCTGGCCGGGCTCGTGAAGGAAATGGACAACGCGCGGGAGATGATCGGGATCGTTCACGCCTCGCCGAACTGAGCCCCCCGGAAACCGCCCCGAAAAACAGGGGGTCGGCCGTACTGCGGCCGGCCCTTTTTTCGTCCACCGCGCGCAGCTCCACGTTTGAGTTGCAGACGGTGTCCCGGACGGGGTATAAGATGCGGGCGGGGCTTCTCCCCGGCGGGTCCGGACACCGATGATCGTCACCAAGCTTCTCACTTCCTTCGCCGTCATCCTCGCGGGGCTCGCGCTGGGCTACGGCGTCCGGGTGCTCGCCGCCCGCGGGCTCATCCGGCTGCCGGTCCCCGTCGACGCGCTGCGCAAGGGCCTCCAGCGCGCGGCGCTGCTGTTCCTGAACCCCGTGGCCGTCGCGGGCGCCACCTGGATCGTGACGATCCGGGACCCGGCGCTGGCGGCCCTGCCCCTCGTGGGCCTCTTCGCCATCGTCTCGGGCGGCGTGCTCGCCCTCGGGGCCGCGAGGCTCCTGCGGCTTCCGCCCCGAAAGACGGGCGCCTTCTTCTGCTGCGGCTCCTTCACCAACATCGGCTCCATCGGCGCGCTCGTCTGCTACCTCTACCTGGGAGAGCCGGGTTTCGCGCTCGTGCCGATCTACAAGATCTTCGAGGAGCTTTCGTACTACTCCACGGGTTTTCCCATCGCGAAGCACTACAGCGGCAGTGCCGTGTCCGAGGGCCGCTGGGACCGCGTGAAGGGCCTGGCTCGCGACCCGCTGATCCTCGTTTCCGTTTCCGCCCTCCTCGTGGGCGGCGCCCTCAACGCAAGCGGGCTCGAGCGCCCCGCGTTCTACGGGAGCGTCAACGCCGTCCTCATCCCGCTGACGACCTTCCTGCTTCTTGTCTCCGTGGGGCTTGCCCTGCGCTTCCGGCGGGTGGGGGATTACCTGCGGGAAGCGGCCGCCGTGGCGGCCATCAAGTTTGCCGCCGTGCCCGCCCTG